>NZ_JANVFC010000006.1:0-264177 GCF_025195005.1 Vibrio sp. NC2 | reverse complement strand
GACGTGCCATCTAAGTATTGCTTAGCAATGATACATTTTAGCTCTCGGCTATATTTGGACATAAAAAGACCCCCAATAATTGGTGTCCAACTATTGGGGGTCAGTTCATGATGCGGCTTCTTTAAATTTGGCCCCCTTGTCGAGACTTGAACGCGGGCGGCTAGGTTTGTGACATTAACTTGGAACAAGTTAGTCGCAGTTATATACGAAAAAAGCCCAATCTTTCGATTGAGCTTTTTTCTGAATTTGGCTCCCCTTGCAAGACTTGAACTTGCGACATACGGATTAACAGTCCGCCGTTCTACCAACTGAACTAAAGGGGAATTGCTTGTTAGCGACGCGAATTCTAATAATAGTCCGAATTTCTGTCAATAAAAAATAGCAGAAAAAAATAATATAAAAAACTTTACTTTCTTGGACGCCTTACCGGATTTAGCCTTTCTTTAGTTATCCACCAAAATTGTGGATAAGTGTGTGTGTGAAACTTTAACAACAATAATTGGGATAAATCTGGGAATATAAAAATTTGAGGTAAGGTAATGTATTTAAAAGATTTGTATCAAAATATCACTATTGTATAACTTTTGACGATTATAAAATATACAGTAAAACAAGTGCTATTTTTAGATTTTTTGGGGAAAAGTAGTGGATTAAAAATTGAGTGATTTAGCTGAAGAGATCTTGCAAGGGCACGGATAATACCAAGTTCTAAAAGTAAAAGCTATCACTGATATCTAATCTTAAGAAGCATTTCTCTAGATAATAGTTGCAACTACACTCCTCCTAGAGTGACAATGACCTGATTATAAAAACAGTATGGAAATGGCGACCTATGAGTAAACTCTTTGACTTGGTATCGGACTATAGCCCGTCCGGTGACCAGCCGACAGCGATAACCAGATTACTAGATGGATTAGATTCTGGTTTGGCACATCAAACTCTATTAGGGGTAACGGGCTCTGGTAAAACCTTTACTCTTGCCAACGTCATTTCTCAATCTCAAAGACCAGCAATCTTGTTAGCGCCTAACAAAACGTTGGCAGCTCAACTTTATGGCGAGATGAAATCTTTCTTTCCGAATAACTCCGTTGAGTACTTTGTTTCTTACTACGATTATTACCAACCGGAAGCCTACGTTCCAACCACGGATACCTTTATCGAGAAAGATGCGTCGATAAATGCTCATATTGAGCAAATGAGACTTTCAGCGACCAAAGCTTTGTTAGAAAGAAAAGATGCCATTATTGTTGCGTCTGTATCGGCTATCTACGGTCTTGGTGATCCTAAGTCTTATTTGAAGATGATGCTTCATTTGAGTCGTGGTGAGGTGATGGATCAGCGAGACATTCTACGCCGCTTGGCTGAGCTGCAATATTCAAGAAACGATGTCGCGTTTGAGCGTGGGCAGTTCCGTGTTCGTGGTGAAGTTATTGATATCTTTCCCGCTGAATCTGACCAAGATGCGGTTCGAATTGAAATGTTCGATGACGAAGTGGACTGCATTAGTATTTTTGATCCTCTGACTGGTGCGGTGAAACAAAGAGACTTACCGCGTTTTACCGTTTATCCAAAAACTCACTATGTCACCCCAAGAGAGAAGATCCTTGAGGCGATTGAGAAGATTAAGGATGAGTTGCGCGATAGGGCTCAATATTTAAAAGACAACAACAAACTGTTAGAAGAACAGCGTATTTCTCAAAGAACTCAGTTTGATATCGAGATGATGACTGAGCTGGGTTTCTGTTCCGGTATCGAAAACTATTCACGATACTTGAGCGGCCGTGCGGAAGGGGAAGCGCCTCCAACGTTATTTGATTACCTGCCTGATGATGGTTTGCTGATCATCGATGAGTCACACGTAACTGTGCCGCAAATTGGCGCCATGTATAAAGGTGACCGCTCTCGTAAAGAGACTTTGGTTGAGTTTGGCTTTAGGTTGCCTTCTGCGTTGGATAACCGTCCGATGAAATTTGAAGAGTTCGAATCGATCGCGCCACAAACCATTTTTGTGTCGGCCACGCCGGGTAATTATGAGATTGAGAAATCAGATGGTGAGATTGCTGATCAAGTGGTGCGTCCTACTGGCTTACTTGACCCGATTATTGAAGTAAGGCCTGTCGCTACTCAAGTTGATGACTTACTGTCTGAGATAAGAATACGTTCTGTTAAGGAAGAGCGTGTGCTTGTCACGACGCTAACTAAGCGAATGGCAGAAGACTTAACCGAATACCTTAGTGAGCATGGTGTTAAGGTTCGTTACTTGCACTCAGATATCGATACCGTTGAGCGTGTAGAGATTATTCGAGACCTACGTTTGGGCGAGTTCGATGTGTTAGTAGGTATTAACTTACTTCGTGAAGGTTTGGATATGCCTGAAGTGTCGCTGGTGGCTATTCTTGATGCAGATAAAGAGGGTTTTTTGCGTTCTGAGCGTTCTCTGATCCAAACCATTGGTCGTGCAGCTCGTAACTTGGAAGGTCGAGCAATTTTGTATGGTGATTCAATCACCAAGTCGATGAGAAAAGCGATTGATGAGACTGATCGTCGTAGAGAAAAACAACAAGCTTACAACGAAGAGCAAGGTATCACGCCACAAGCGCTTAAACGTAATATCAAAGATATTATGGAGTTGGGTGATCTAACCAAGTCGAAGCAGCAGCGCCAATCGAAGCAAGTTCCTCTATCTAAGGTTGCAGAGCCTTCTGAAAGTTATGCAGTACTTACACCGCAACAGCTTGATAAAGAGATCAGCAAGCTAGAAACTGCGATGTATCAGCATGCTCAGAACCTAGAATTTGAATTGGCCGCACAGAAGCGTGATGAAATTGAGCAGCTAAGAAAGCAGTTTATTACCAACAGCTAATCTCACTTTTCATTCGAAGAATTGTTCCCCTCAATACAAGAATTGAGAGTGTTTCAGGCAAAAAAACAGCCAGTAGTAAATGTTCTACTGGCTTACGTTTGTGAACACTCGGTCCACTAACAACGTCAGTTGGCTAGGTGACCCGAAGGTCATTTATACCGTTGCATCGTTCGTGCCAGATAGATAAAACATTGATTGTTTGAAGTAAGTAAAAAAACACACTACAAATATTGTGGCTAATTTGCATAATGCAAAGCGGAATGCGACTATAATAAGAAATGCAAATTATAAATGGCTAGGATATGCAATCAAAAACGCTAGATAACAAATCGAAGTATTTGTTGATGGTAGAGGATACCGCTTCGGTAGCAGCTTTATATCGCTCGTATCTTACACCGCTCGAAATTGATATCAACATTGTCGGCACTGGCCGCGATGCAATCGAGAGTTTGAATCATCGAATCCCAGACCTTATTTTATTAGATCTACGTCTGCCTGACATGACGGGTATGGACGTGCTATTTGCTGTAAAACAAAAATACCCTGAAGTTCCGGTTATCTTCATGACGGCTCACGGCTCTATCGATACCGCCGTAGAAGCTATGCGTCATGGCTCTCAAGATTTCCTTATCAAACCGTGTGAAGCCGACCGACTCCGTATTACGGTGAACAATGCGATCCGCAAAGCCACCAAACTTAAAAACAGCTCGGAACACCCGGGAAACCAAAATTACCAAGGCTTCATTGGTAGTAGCCAAACCATGCAGCAGGTTTACCGAACTATCGACTCTGCAGCATCGAGTAAAGCCAGTATTTTCATCACGGGTGAAAGTGGTACGGGTAAAGAGGTATGTGCAGAAGCTATTCATGCGGCGAGCAAGCGTGGTGACAAGCCTTTCATCGCAATTAACTGTGCGGCTATCCCTAAAGATCTGATTGAAAGTGAGCTGTTTGGTCACGTTAAAGGCGCCTTTACCGGTGCTGCAACTGATCGTCAAGGTGCCGCTGAACTCGCTGATGGCGGAACACTATTTCTTGATGAATTGTGCGAAATGGACTTAGAGCTGCAAACTAAGCTGCTGCGCTTTATCCAAACCGGTACTTTTCAAAAAGTTGGCTCTTCGAAGATGAAGAGTGTCGATGTTCGTTTCGTATGTGCAACCAACCGTGACCCTTGGAAAGAAGTACAAGAAGGTCGCTTTAGAGAAGATTTATACTATCGTTTATACGTGATTCCACTGCACTTGCCGCCATTGCGCGAGCGTGGTGAAGATGTCATCGAGATTGCGTATTCTCTGCTAGGCTATATGTCGGTCGAGGAGGGGAAGGCGTTTGTACGTTTTGCTCAGGAAGTACTTGATCGCTTTAATCAATATGAGTGGCCGGGTAACGTTCGTCAGCTACAAAACGTGTTGCGAAACGTGGTGGTATTGAATAACGGCAAAGAGATTACTCTCAACATGCTTCCACCACCATTGAACCAACCGATTGAAAACAGCCTGCGCTTGAAAGAGAAGCAGAACGAAGACATCACGGTAAAAGATATTTTCCCATTGTGGATCACTGAGAAGACGGCTATCGAACAGGCCATAAAAGCGTGTGACGGCAACATTCCCCGCGCGGCCGGTTTCTTAGACGTCAGTCCATCGACGATATATCGTAAGTTGCAAACGTGGAATGCGAAGCAGTAATCACCAAACAATAAGAAAATCATAATGACGAAAGTATTAAATCAGCAAAAAGTTGATGAGCTCGCCGGTGAAATAGGGCAAGAGAATGTACCAGTTTTGCTGGAAATCTTCTTAGGTGAGTTGAAAGGCTACTACGAACATCTAGAGATAAATAAAGCATCGGATACATCTAAGTACTTGGCTGATATAAGCCATGCACTTAAGAGTAGCGCTGCGAGTTTTGGCGCAGACTCTTTGTGTAGTTTTGCGATTAGCTTAGACGCAAAAGTGAAGCAAGCATTGCCTGTAACCGATATTGATTTCCAAGATATGCAAGAGCTCCTGTTATCAACGTACACTGAATATCAGCAGTTGATGACGGATCTCTAAAGCGGCTAGTTATTAAAGAGACTAAAAAAGGAGCATGATGCTCCTTTTTTTGTTTTTACTGGTCTCTGTCGTTTAGCCTAAGCTACAAGCATTAAGCTAGTTGATCCCTAATCGCTTGTTGGAGTTTTAAACGGTCGTGTCGCCAATCTCGGTTAGGAGAGGCAAGATCAGTGGTCACACAATTCCATTGCCCTTCTAATTCAGGGTGTGGTTCATTGCCCAGTACAATGTCTATTTTTCTTGCCTTACAGGTACGTTCACACCACTCCAATTGTTCTTGAAGCGTCATTTTTCCTGCAGGGCCGTGTTCTGGCGAAAGGTTTTCAACGAAGATAACTTTTGCCTTGGTATTTTCCGCGATTGCTTTGCCAATTTCTGGCAGTAGCAGCGGGGGCATCACACTGGTTAAAAAGCTTCCTGGTCCAAGGACAATGCAGTCTGCTTGCTCAACTGCAGCAACAGCTTCTTTGGTTGCCGGTACTTCTGGAGATAAGTCCATCATGCGCAGCTTTTCTGTCATGTCATCAACGTTGGTTTCGCCAGTTACCCAACGACCGTCCATTGATAAAGCCGTGAGATCGGAAGGGTGCTCGGTCATTGGGACGATATTGACATCGACCTTGAGCATATTTCGAATTAGGTTAATTGCTTCCAATGGGCGAACGGAAAGGTTGTCTAGTGCCGTTAGCATTAGGTTACCTAAGTTGTGACCATCGAGTTCACCTTGGCCGCGAAAGCGGTATTCGAACATCATCGAACTGATTGAAGGTTCTGTGATTAATTGGTTGATACAGTTGCGCGTATCTCCCCAAGCAATACCACCTTGGCAGTCTCGAATTCTTCCGGTGGAACCACCATTATCTGTCGTTGCAACAATGCCAGTTGCGTTGTTACCAAAGTCTTTTAATGCAGCCAGCATGCGACCTAAGCCATGGCCCCCACCGATTGCTACGACTTTCTTTGAAGAGTAAATATTCATTTTTTGTTCTTGTTAGATTATTACCAACTATAATTTAGGTTAAATGCTTCTCGTCAGATACTCAACAAGAGTTATTTTGAGGGTTTGATACGTTTTTTTTGCCGATGTGACCCGTTTTTTGTCATCAGAGCTAGATTCACGTACAAATATTAAGTATTTTATTACTCAGCTACTGCGCGTGTGAATATAACGTGCGGTTGCCATAACTCCGAGCTCTCGCATGCTAAGTCGCACAGTGGTATTTGCTGTACCGATACGCATCAAGAGCCAGTGACATGTTGTCACAAGGGCTTAATTGGAAATGATTATGCCTCCCGTGTTTGGAAAGGTGTTCCGTGGCGCAACAATTCGAAGATAGATTCCATCGCAAGTTTTATTACTTGCGCTTGTCGGTTACAGACGTCTGTAACTTTAAATGTACTTACTGCTTGCCGGATGGTTACAAACCGTCAGGGCAAAAAAACTCGTCTTTTTTAAGTGTTCCCGAGATCAAACGCGTTGTAAAAGCGTTTGCAGATTGTGGTACCTCAAAGATCCGCATTACAGGCGGAGAGCCGAGCCTGCGTAAAGACTTTCCTGAAATCATACATACCGTTGCTTCTACTCCAGGCATCGAAAAAGTAGCCACCACAACGAATGGCTACCGCATGGAGAAACAAGTAGGGCAATGGCGTGATGCTGGTTTAACCCATATAAACGTGAGCGTGGATAGTTTAGATTCGCGCATGTTCCATCAGATCACTGGTGAGAATAAGTTTACTGAGGTTATGCGAGGCATTGATAAAGCGTTTGAGGTTGGCTTTGAACAAGTTAAAGTCAACGTCGTATTGATGAAAGACCTCAATAGTCAGGAATTACCAGCCTTCCTTAATTGGATCAAAGACAAACCTATTCAATTACGTTTTATCGAGCTGATGAAAACCGGCGAGATGGACGAGTTGTTCGATAAACACCATGTGTCTGGCGTTGCGATCCGCAACCAGCTTATTGCTAATGGTTGGCTGTTAAAAGTCAAAGCTGTTAACGATGGCCCAGCACAAGTGTTTGTCCACCCAGACTACAAGGGTGAAATTGGTTTGATCATGCCTTACGAGAAAGACTTCTGTGAGAGTTGTAACCGACTGCGTGTTTCTGCGACCGGTAAACTTCACTTATGTCTGTTTGGCGACCATGGTGTTGAACTGAGAGATCTGATTCAAGAAGATCAACAAGAGCAAGCGCTCATTGATCGAATTCAGGCTCAGCTTCAAACCAAGTCCGTTAGCCACTTCTTACACGATGGCAACAGTGGCATGACTCCAAACTTGGCGTCAATCGGCGGTTAACCCGCTATATACTCTAAAGCATTTTATCGCTCAGCTTCTTTAAGCTGGGCGAATCAGTCTAGGGCGTGTTGCTCTTTCGAGCTGATTTTTGCAGCGAGTTGCTGGGTATTTATATAAGGCAGAGGCTTTGATGTGTAGCTAGCCTACATGAGAAGCCGATAACGTAGTAGAAATGACCAGCAAACGCTGCCCGAAGGGTTCGGCTAAAAGCGTTTTACTCTTTGTTGAGGGAGATTTGCTTAGAATGACTAGGCTACTTCCCCCTCGCCGCGATTAAAACGCTTTTATCTCGAACAAAATTTAATCACGAAAGGTCAACACGCCCTCATAATTGAAAAATTTATAAAGGTGAACAAATGGGTCACGCAGAAAGCAAATTTCAAGCAGCAAACATCGCAGTACTAACCGTTTCAGATACTCGTACAGAAGAAAATGACACGTCAGGTGGTTACCTAGCTGAGCATGCTAAAGAAGCAGGCCACAACGTGGTTGATAAGCAAATCGTTATCGATGATATGTACAAGATCCGTGCGATCGTATCTCAGTGGATTGCTGACGAAAGCGTTCAAGCGATTATGATCACTGGCGGTACGGGTTTTACATCTCGTGACAGTACACCTGAAGCACTTAAACCACTATTCGACAAAGAAGTAGAAGGCTTTGGTGAGCTTTTCCGCCAAGTGTCTTACGAAGAGATTGGTACATCGACGATTCAATCTCGTGCGATTGCGGGTTTTGCTAACCACACGGTTATCTTTGCGATGCCAGGTTCTACAGGTGCGTGCCGTACAGGTTGGACTAAGATCATCAAGCAACAGATGGATGCGAGTCACCGTCCTTGCAATTTCATGCCACATCTTTCTGTATAAGGTGGATTGAGCATGAGCCAATTTACACACATTAACGCGTCTGGCGAAGCGAACATGGTCGATGTATCGGCTAAAGCAGAGACAGTACGTGAGGCAAGAGCAGAAGCTTTTGTTCAAATGTCAGCAGAGACGCTAGAGCTGATTGTTTCTGGCAGCCACCATAAAGGTGATGTTTTCGCAACGGCACGTATTGCTGGTATCCAAGCAGCGAAGAAGACGTGGGACTTGATTCCACTGTGTCACCCTTTGCTACTGACTAAAGTAGAAGTACAACTTGAAGCCATTGAATCTGAAAACAAGGTTCGTATCGAATCGGTATGTAAGCTTGCAGGTAAGACAGGCGTAGAAATGGAAGCGCTAACGGCCGCTTCTGTTGCCGCGCTAACGATTTACGATATGTGTAAAGCTGTTCAGAAAGACATTGTTATCGAGAACGTACGCCTGTTAGAGAAGACGGGTGGTAAATCAGGTCACTTCAAGGTGGAATCATGATTACGGTACTTTTCTTTGCTCAAACTCGTGAACTTGTCGGTGTTGACAGCCTAGAGATCGATGCGCAATACAATACTATTGAAGCGATTCGCAGCCACCTTGTAACACAAGAAGGGAAATGGGATATCGCATTGGAAGAGGGCAAGCTGCTGGCAGCACTCAACCAATCAATCGTACCTTTGACGACTGAAGTGAAAGACGGCGACGAAGTGGCTTTCTTCCCACCTGTTACTGGAGGTTAGCCATGAATGACTCTCGAGTTATTGATCCAAGAGTATTAGTGACTGCTGAAGACTTTTCTGTGGGTGGCGAATACGATTATCTAGCTCAAGGTACGGCTGCAGGAGCGGTTGTGACGTTTGTTGGTAAAGTTCGCGACATGAACCTTGGCGACAACGTGATTGGTTTGTCTCTGGAGCATTATCCGGGTATGACAGAGAAGTCGTTGAGCGAGATCTGTGATCAAGCTGAAGCGCGCTGGCCTATTCAGAAGATGCGAGTGATTCACCGCGTTGGTGACCTAGATATCGGTGACCAGATTGTTTACGTTGGTGTATCCAGTGCACATCGTGGCGCTGCCTTCGAAGCGTGTGAGTTTGTTATGGATTTTCTGAAAACCAAAGCGCCGTTTTGGAAAAAAGAACGTACTACTGAGGCGACTCGTTGGGTTGACTCTCGAGACTCCGACGCGAAAGCAGCGGAGCGTTGGGAGAAATAATCCACTCCCTAGCGTGTTTCGCTCTTAACGTGAAAGTGTATTTCAGGTTGGGACGTAGATAGTAAGAAAGCCGACGTTTGACGTCGGTTTTTTTGTGCGTGCTACAAAGTGATTTATAAATAAAAGGTTCTTTAATAAATGGTTAAGCAGTCAAGTTGCATATGAATTCAACGCGTGATTTAGTCTGTCTTGGTGCATTTCCAAATCTGTTTTGGTGCAGTGCTTTATGCTGTTTTGTATAAAGTGATAATCCTCACAAATAGTGCAGTCTATTTAGGGGATATGTGATGTGCAATTAGATTTCATGTGGCATTAATGTTAATTTGCCGACAGTGTTCTAGCATAAGATGCTAAATAAAAGTATCAATTCAGATACATCAACACTAAAGGCTGTTTTTTAATTAATTCCTATGTGTAATTAACTATTCATTAGGTTTTTATTAGAGATTTACACTGTGACCTTGAGTAATTCGGAGAATTATCCGATTTTTTGCGACTTGTTTATGGCAAATTACTTCAATGGTTGATAGTGTGTGCCTCAATCTTTGTAAGGTTTTAGATTTTTATGCTTAAATTTTGAGCTAAATAAATCTAAATCACTGCCGTTCAGTGAACTTAGCAAAGAAGTCATGGATGCAATACGTAAAACTTGGAGTTTATTAAATGTACAAGAATAAAATCACTCAGGCCCTTCTTCTAGGTGCTGGTTTGGCAGTGGCTGCCACTTCTACTCTTTCTATCGCTGCTGAAGTTCCAGCAGGCACAGAACTAGCAAAAGTTCAGGAACTTGTTCGCGGTAACGGTACTGAAGTTGCGACTATCGACCCACACAAATCTCAAGGTGTACCAGAATCTCACGTAATTCGTGATCTTCTAGAAGGTCTAGTGAACCAAGATGGCGAAGGTAATACAATCCCAGGTGTAGCCGAAAGCTGGGAAACGACGGACAACAAAACATTCACTTTCCACCTACGTAAAGATGCAAAATGGTCTAACGGCGATCCTGTAACAGCTGAAGATTTCGTTTACAGCTGGCAACGTGCAGTCGATCCTGCCACTGCTTCTCCATATGCTTGGTACATGGAATATACCAAGATGGTGAACGCGAAAGACATCGTAGCGGGTAAGAAAGACAAGAGTGAGCTAGGTGTTAAAGCTGTAGATGCAAACACGCTTGTTGTTGAACTAGATACAGCGGTACCATATTTCGTAATGATGATGGGCCACACAACAATGAAGCCAGTACATCAGGCGACTGTTGAAAAATTCGGTGACCAATGGACTAAGCCGGGTAACTTTGTAGGTAACGGCGCGTTTTCTGTCGATAAATGGGTTGTTAATGAACGCCTAGTACTAAAGCGTAACGATCAATACTGGAACAATGATAAAACTGTTCTTAACAAAGTAACATTCCTACCAATCGAAAACCAAGTTGCGGAAATGAACCGTTTCCTATCTGGTGAAATCGACTTTACAAATGAACTTCCAACTGAGCACTTCAAGCGCCTTAAGAAAGAGTATGCGGAAGATGTATCTGTAGCGGGTAACCTATGTACTTACTACTACATCTTTAACACTAAGAAAGCACCATTTGATGATGTTCGTGTACGTAAAGCAATCTCTTACGCAATTGACCGTAATATCGTAAGTGACGCAATCCTAGCACAAGGTCAAAAACCAGCTTACTTCCTAACGCCTGAAATCACAGCTGGCTTTAACCCTGAACTTCCTGCTTACGGCAAGATGTCTCAAAAAGAACGTAATGAAGAAGCTGCACGCCTTCTTGAAGAAGCGGGTTACGGCAAAGACAACCCACTAAACTTCAACCTACTTTACAACACGTCTGAAAACCACAAGAAGATTGCTGTAGCGCTAGGTTCTATGTGGAAGAAAACACTGGGTCTTAAAGTAACGCTTGAAAACCAAGAGTGGAAAACTTACCTATCTTCTAAAGATTCAGGTGATTTCGAAGTAGCACGTGCTGGTTGGTGTGGTGACTACAACGAAGCGTCGTCATTCCTAACGCTAATGAAGAGTAACAACACTACCGGTGGTGTTCACTACGATAGCGCTGAGTACGACCAAATCATTGATAAAGCACTTAACTCTACATCAGCAGAAGAGCGTGAAGCACTTTACCTAGAAGCTGAGGCGTTAATGGCTAAAGACATGCCTATCGCACCTATCTACCAATACGTGAAATCACGTCTACTAAATCCGCACGTTGGTGGCTTCCCTACTAACAACGCGGAAGATAAGATCTTCTCGAAAGACTTATACATCAAAGCTCAATAATAAGAGCTTAGATTCTAAAAAGTTAATATAACTATAACGATACAGACACTACATGCGCAGGGCGCGCATGTAGCGTCTTTCTAATTTTAATTGTCACAGACTGAAAGAGTGAGTTTATGCTTAAATTCATTATGAAAAGGATATTTGAAGCGATTCCAACCATGTTGGTGTTGATCACTATATCTTTCTTTCTCATGCGTTTCGCACCGGGTAACCCGTTTTCAAGCGAGCGTCCATTACCGCCAGAAGTTATGGCTAACATCGAAGCTAAATATGGCTTAGATAAACCTGTATTTGAACAGTACACCACGTACTTGACCAACATCCTTCAGGGTGATTTTGGTCCATCTTTTAAATACCAAGATTACACAGTAAATGAGCTGATCGCGGTTGCGCTTCCAGTATCTGCGAAGGTAGGTTTTGTTGCCTTTATCTTCACATTATTGATGGGGGTAACGGTCGGAACCATTGCCGCCTTGAAGCACAACACCTGGATCGACTACACCATAATGTCGACCGCCATGCTCGGGGTGGTGATGCCATCCTTCGTGTTGGCTCCAGCGCTTATCTACCTATTCTCTCTACACTGGCATATATTTCCAGCAGGTGGTTGGCACGGTGGTACGTACATGTACATCGTCCTACCCGTTATCGCGATGTCTCTTTTATACGTAGCAACCTTTGCTCGTATCACTCGCGGTAGCATGATTGAAACCCTAAACAGTAACTTTATCCGTACAGCTCGAGCTAAAGGTCTAAGTTACCGTTATATCGTTCTTAAACATGCACTTAAGCCAGCAATGCTACCTGTTGTTTCATACATGGGGCCTGCGTTTGTAGGTATCATTACAGGTTCAGTTGTTGTTGAAACCATCTTCGGCCTACCGGGGATTGGTAAGCTGTTTGTTAATGCCGCGTTTAACCGTGATTATTCGTTAGTAATGGGTGTAACCATTTTGATTGGTTTCCTATTCATCTTGTTCAACGCGATCGTTGATATTTTACTAGCGCTTATTGACCCGAAAATTCGCTACTAGCAGGGACGCATGGTTATGTTGAAGAAAAAAGAAAACTTAGAAGCGATCGAAAAATTCTCTGAGAGTTTGGAAATTGAAGGTCGTAGCTTGTGGCAGGATGCGCGTATTCGTTTTATGCGCAACAAAGCCGCAATGATCAGTCTGTTCATTCTAATTGTTATGGTGCTATCGGTAATCTTCTTACCTATGTTGGCACAGCATGCTTACGATGATACTGACTGGTACGCAATGCACGTAGGCCCAAATGCTGATCACTGGTTTGGTACCGACAGTTTAGGCCGTGACCTATATGTTCGTACTATGATCGGTGGCCGTATCTCTCTTATGGTTGGTGTAATGGGCGCATTCGTAGCGGTACTGATAGGTACGCTTTACGGTGCGGCTTCAGGCTTCATTGGCGGTCGCACTGACCGAGTGATGATGCGTATCTTGGAGATTCTATACGCAGTGCCATTCATGTTCCTAGTTATCGTACTGGTGACATTCTTTGGTCGTAATATCGTACTCATCTTCGTTGCTATCGGTGCGATTGCTTGGCTCGATATGGCGCGTATTGTACGTGGCCAAACGTTGAGTTTACGTAGTAAAGAGTTCATTGAGGCTGCGCACGTATGTGGTGTCAGTAAATGGAAAATCATTACACGTCATATCGTACCGAACGTATTGGGTATTGTTGCGGTTTACTCAACGCTCCTTATTCCAAGCATGATCCTTACAGAATCATTCTTATCTTTCCTTGGTCTTGGTGTTCAAGAGCCTATGACAAGTTGGGGCGCGCTGTTACAAGAAGGCTCGCAAACAATGGAAGTTGCTATTTGGCAACTGGCATTCCCAGCGGCATTCATGGTAGTTACGCTGTTCTGCTTTAACTACGTAGGTGATGGTCTGCGCGACGCGCTTGATCCAAAAGACAGATAAAGAAATAGCAATTAAAAGCTATAAAAGATTAAGGAAGCAATAATGAGCTTATTAGATGTCAAAGATCTGCGCGTCGAATTTACCACGCAAGATGGTATCGTAACCGCAGTAAACGACCTGAACTTCTCACTCAATCAAGGCGAAACGCTGGGTATTGTTGGTGAGTCGGGTTCGGGTAAATCTCAAACGGTATTTGCACTGATGGGACTGCTGGCTAAGAACGGCATCATCTCAGGCAGTGCAAAGTTTGAAGGTAATGAGATTCTCAATCTACCTGAGAAAGCACTGAACAAAGTTCGCGCTGAACAGATCGCGATGATCTTCCAAGATCCAATGACGTCACTGAATCCTTATATGAAAGTATGTGATCAGTTGATGGAAGTGCTTATGCTGCATAAAGGCATGGGCAAATCGGAAGCGTTCGAAGAATCAGTACGTATGCTGGAAGCGGTGAAAATCCCTGAGGCACGCAAGCGTATTACTATGTATCCACACGAGTTTTCTGGCGGTATGCGTCAGCGTGTGATGATCGCAATGGCTCTGTTATGTCGTCCGAAGCTACTGATTGCTGATGAACCAACAACGGCGTTGGATGTAACTATTCAAGCGCAAATCATGGAATTGCTGAACGAGCTTAAAGATGAGTTCAATACAGCAATCATCATGATCACCCATGATTTGGGTGTGGTTGCCGGTTCTTGTGACAAAGTTCTAGTGATGTACGCTGGCCGTACCATGGAATACGGCACAGTAGACGAAATCTTCTATGAGCCAAGCCACCCTTATGCGGAAGGCCTGCTTAAAGCAATTCCTCGTTTGGATACCGAAGGTGAAATTCTGCCAACGATTCCAGGTAACCCACCTAACTTACTTCGTCTACCAACCGGTTGTCCTTATCAAGACCGTTGTCACCGTGTAATGGACCGTTGTAAGCAAGAAGCACCAATTTTGCAACCATTTGCGAAAGATCGCCAGCGTGCTTGTTTTTCTGATTGGGAGACTTGGACAAAATGAGTAAAGAATTACTATTAGATATTAAAAACCTTAAGGTTCACTTTAGCATTGCGGCTAAGTCTGCTTGGCCTTGGGCGAAGCCATCAAATCTTAAAGCGGTTGATGGTGTGGATGTTCACCTTTACGAAGGTGAGACTCTGGGTGTCGTAGGTGAGTCTGGCTGTGGTAAATCAACATTTGCACGCGCAATTATTGGTTTAGTTGAGGCAACTGAAGGCGAGGTTATGTGGTTAGGTCAAGACCTGACTAAGATGCAGGAAGTGAAGCGTCGTGAGACTCGTAAAGAGATTCAGATGATCTTCCAAGACCCGCTAGCATCGCTTAACCCACGTATGTCAGTTGGAGATATTATTGCTGAGCCTCTACAAACTTTCTATCCAGAGCTTTCTAAACAGGAAGTGAAAGATCGAGTTAAAGAGATGATGGCAAAGGTTGGTCTACTACCCAACGTAATCAACCGTTACCCACATGAATTCTCTGGTGGCCAGTGTCAACGTATCGGTATCGCGCGTGCACTTATCTTGAAACCTAAGATGATCATCTGTGATGAGCCTGTTTCTGCTCTGGATGTCTCTATCCAAGCTCAAGTAGTAAACCTTCTTATGGAACTACAGAAAGAGTTAGGTTTGTCTTTGGTATTCATCGCGCACGATTTGTCAGTGGTGAAACACATCTCTGACCGTGTATTGGTGATGTATTTAGGTAATGCTGTTGAACTAGGTGAATCAGATGCCTTGTTCTCAGATCCTAAGCACCCATATACCAAAGCATTGATGTCTGCAGTTCCAATTCCAGACCCTCGCTTAGAGCGCAGCAAAACGATTCAGATGTTGGAAGGTGATTTACCATCGCCAATCAACCCACCATCGGGTTGTGTGTTCCGTACTCGTTGCCCTGAAGCAACCGAGGCCTGCGCGCAAACCAAGCCAACCATTCAAGGCGACGACGTACACGCAGTATCTTGCTTGCACGTACAAGTCTAGAACCCGTTTGATACGGTTCAGCCTGTGACAGGCTTAAGCGCAACTTTTTATAGGTTGCGCTTTTTTTATGCTTATGTCTTCGAGGATCTTCACCTTCATCAAATTATTTGAACAACTAAGCCAACTTCTTCTAGTTTTGAAAAAGTTGGCTTTTTTTATACTAATACCAATCGTAGTAAATAACTGCTCATCCTAGCTTGTTAAAACGCTCGATAACGGCGTTAGAATTTTTGATTGTAGAATAACTACTAACAGAAAAATTCTTCCTTGTTCTCAAGCCTTTTCTCTGCGCTATTTCTGAACATTTACTTACTGTGATTGGTATAAAAAATTTTGGATGACAGAGGTTTGGATATGGGTAAGTTAGTTGAAGGTGTTTGGCATGACGTTTGGTATGACACCAAAGAAAGCGGTGGCAAGTTTGTTCGCGAAGATGCAGGCTTTCGTCACTGGATAGAGAACAAAGCCGGTGCACAATTTCAGCCAGAAAGCGGTCGTTATCACTTATACGTATCATTGGCTTGCCCTTGGGCGCACCGAACTTTAATCTTCCGTGAACTTAAAGAGCTAACCGATCATATTGACGTGACGGTAGTCTGCCCAGACATGATGAGTGAAGGGTGGCAAATGGGGTTACCTGAACCTCTGTTTGGTCATACTCGTATGCACCAAATCTACACTCAAGCCAAGCCTGATTACTCAGGAAGAGTAACGGTTCCAGTGCTATGGGATAAGAAAACCAACACCATCGTGAGCAACGAGTCGTCTGAAATTATTCGCATGTTCAACTCAGAATTTAATGAGTTAACAGGCAACACGGATGATTACTATCCATGGGAGTTGGCAAAGAAGGTTGATGAGTGGAACGAGTATATTTATCCGAACATCAACAACGGCGTTTATCGTACTGGCTTTGCAACGACACAAGAAGCTTATGAAGAAGCGTATGACGCGTTATTTGAGGCGTTAGACAAAGTAGATGCACATCTTAGTGAACATCGTTATCTAGCGGGTAATGACATCACAGAAGCAGACTGGAGGTTGTTTACCACTCTGGTTCGATTCGATGCAGTGTATGTTGGTCACTTTAAGTGTAACAAGCAGCGAATTTCAGACTATGTCCATATTCAGGGTTACTTAAAAGAGTTGTACCAAGTAGAGGGTATTAAAGAGACGACTGATTTCTACCATATTAAGCGTCACTACTACTACAGCCACACTGGCATTAATCCGACTCAAGTTGTGCCCAAAGGACCAGCATTAGATTTAGAGTCAGCCCATGGGCGAGGCTAGATTAATCTTAAAAGTATCAAATAACCTTAAGCGTTAGACATAAAAAAACCCTAGATAAGAATCTAGGGTTTTTTGCTTTCTACAAAAGAAAAATTAGTTAATCACTTTTTCTTCAGCTTGAGCTGCTTGGTCTGCTTGGATAGCCGTTAGAGCTACTGTGTAAACGATATCGTCTACTAGAGCGCCACGAGACAAGTCATTTACTGGCTTGCGCATACCTTGAAGCATTGGACCGATAGACACTAGGTCTGCTGAACGCTGTACAGCTTTGTAAGTCGTGTTACCCGTGTTTAGGTCTGGGAATACGAATACTGTCGCTTTACCTGCAACTGGAGAGTTAGGCGCTTTAGAAGCGGCTACGTTTTCCATGATTGCTGCGTCGTACTGAAGAGGACCGTCGATCACTAGATCAGGACGTTTCGCTTGAGCAAGTTTCGTTGCTTCACGTACTTTATCTACGTCTGCACCTTTACCAGATTCACCAGTAGAGTAAGAGATCATAGCAACGCGTGGGTCGATACCGAATGCCGCAGCAGAATCTGCAGATTGGATAGCGATTTCAGCAAGCTGTTCAGCTGTTGGATCTGGGTTGATCGCACAGTCACCGTATACAAGCACTTGATCAGGCAGAAGCATGAAGAAGATTGAAGATACGATAGAAGCATCAGGAGCCGTCTTGATGATCTGGAACGGAGGAACGATTGTGTTCGCCGTTGTGTGAACAGCACCAGAAACTAGGCCGTCAACTTCACCAGCTTCAAGCATCATAGTACCTAGGAATACTGAATCGTCTAGCTTCTCACGAGCGACAACTTCAGTCATACCTTTAGCGCCACGAAGTTCTACTAGACGAGCTACGTAGTTTTCGCGAACTGATGCAGAATCGATGATCTCAACGCCAGCGCCTAGCTCAACACCTTGTTGTGCAGCAACGCGACGGATTTCGTCTGGGTTACCAAGAAGCACACAAGTTGCGATACCGCGTTCAGCACAGATAGAAGCTGCTTTAACAGTACGTGGCTCATCACCTTCAGGAAGAACGATACGCTTAGCCGCTTTACGAGCGAATTCAGTTAACTGGTAACGGAATGCCGGTGGGCTTAGACGACGGATGCCTTGAGTACCTTCAGATAGAGAATCAATCCAAGGGCCATCAATGTGGCTTGCAACGTGATCGTTAACGAACTCGATACGCTCTTTATCGTCTGCAGGCACTTCTAGGTTGAAGCTCTGTAGGTTTAGAGACGTCTGCCAAGTGTTACCTTGAGCCTTGAAGATCGGTAGACCTGACGCGAATGCTGGTGCACAAAGGTTAGCAATGCTTTCTGGAATGTCGTAACCGCCAGTCAGTAGGATTGCGCCAATCTCAACACCGTTTTTCGCAGCAAGAGCCGCAGCAACGATAACGTCAGGACGGTCTGCAGAAGTTACTAGCAGTGAACCTGGTTTGAAGTGCTCAATCATGTGCGGTAGAGAACGTGCACAGAAAGTGATGCTCTTAATACGACGAGTTGAGATTTCACCTTCGTTAACGATTTCAGCGTTAAGGTGCTTAGCCATATCAACCGCGCGAGTTGCGATTAGGTCGATGCTCCATGGCACACAGCCAAGAACACGGATAGGGCTAGAGTTGAAGATTTGCATTACTTCAAGGTTCGCTTGTTGAGCGCTATCTGCATCATCGAAGATTTCAGAAAGGTCAGGGCGAGTACGGCCAGCTTCATCAACAGGTGCATTCAGTTTGTTAATAATAACGCCTGAGATGTTCTTGTTTTTAGTGCCGCCGAAGTTAGAACATGCTACTTCGATGTGCTCTTTAAGCTGAATAGGGTTGTATGTACCCGGAGTCGCAACGAATACGATCTCTGCGCCTAGTGTTTTAGCGATTTCCGCGTTCACTTGGTTAGCAAATGGGTGCTTACGAGTAGGTACTAGACCTTCGATAAGCGTTACTTCTGCGTCTTTGTTGATCTTGTTGTATTGCTCAACAACAGACTCTAGAAGCTCGTCCATTTTTTCGCTACCGATCAAAGCTTCAGCTTTAGTCATTGCGATTGGCTCACCAATCTTAATGTCGCTGTTTGCGCTGATGATAGTAGACGTTAAATCAGGTTGGTTACCACCGCTGCGAGGTTGAGCGATTGGCTTGTAGAAAGAAACACTTACGCCCTTACGCTCCATAGCGCGAAGAACACCCATGCTAACACTAGTAAGACCAACACCAGCGCTTGTAGGGATAAGCATAATAGTACGGGACATTGACGAACACCTTTGACTATTGGAAATAAAAAAAGCTCAACTGCTATTCCCACCGATATTTAAATTGGGGTAGGAATAGAAGTTGAGCCCCATTTTCTTGATATGAAAAACTGACTAGCTTCGAGTGAAGCTAGTCAGGAAAATCAATTAAAGACCTGCTAGTTTCGCAGTGTCTTCAGCAATTACTAGCTCTTCATTAGTAGAGATAACCATTGCAGGGATACGGCTGTTAGCTGTAGTGATAGTACCTTCGCCGCCGAAACGTGCTTTAAGGTTAGCTTCGCTGTCAACTTCTATGCCGAAGATGCCTAGGCGGTTAAGAACCATTTCACGGATTGGGCCAGAGTTCTCGCCGATGCCGCCAGTGAAAGTGATTGCGTCTAGACGGCCTTCTAGAGTTGCAGTGTAACCAGCAACGTACTTAGCTAGACGGTGACAGAACACGTCCATTGCACGAGTTGCTTCTTCTTTTTCACCGTAGTTGTCTTCAACGAAACGACAGTCAGAAGTCACTTCAGTTAGACCAGCAAGACCAGATTCTTTAGTTAGCATGTTGTTGATTTCTTCAACAGAGTAACCAAGAGCGTCGTGTAGGTGGAAGATGATCGCAGGATCTAGGTCACCACAACGAGTACCCATTACTAGACCTTCAAGAGGAGTAAGACCCATAGAAGTATCTACAGATTGACCGTTCTTGATAGCACATACAGATGCGCCGTTACCTAGGTGACAGTTGATGATGTTAACTTCTTCAACTGGCTTGTTTAGTAGACCAGCAACTTCACGAGTAATGAACAGGTGAGAAGTACCGTGCATGCCGTAACGACGGATGCCGTGCTCTTTGTACAGGTTGTACGGTAGAGCGTATAGGTAAGACTCAGAAGGCATTGTTTGGTGGAACGCAGTGTCAAATACAGCAACGTTTTGTAGACCAGGGAAGTTCTGTTGAGCCGCTTCGATACCGATAAGGTGAGCTGGGTTATGAAGAGGTGCGAAAGTCGCAGCGTCTTGAATACCCTTAAGAACTTCATCAGTGATAAGTGCAGAAGAAGTGAACTGCTCGCCACCGTGTACGATACGGTGACCGATAGCGCCAAGGTTAGCTTTAAGCTCAGGCTTAGAAGCAAGAATAGTTTCTACCATGAAAGATAGTGCTTCTACGTGAGCTGCGCCCGCGCCTAGTTGTGCTTCATGCTTGCCGTCAAGTTTCCACTTCATACGAGCTTCTGGAAGACCAAGACACTCAGCAAGACCAGTTAGGTGCTCAGCACCTGTTTCTGCATCAACAACAGCAAATTTAAGAGAAGAACTACCACAGTTTAAAACTAAAACTAGCTTAGACATTAATGACTACCTGTTTATTTTTCTGATCGAAATCAGTTAAGGATGAAAATTAATCTCAAGAATAGTCGAAGCACATAGGCTTGCGTACTAACCTTGGTCAAAAAAACGTTAATTTCCGTATTAAAGTGAAAGCGCACTTTTTCAGAAAAAGAGGCTTTTGCATTCCTTGCAGAAGTCGTCTCAAAGTTGCTTAAATTGTAAATAAGGGCAACAATGAGATTGAGGTCTGCAAATAATAGCGATATTGTGCAAATATAACAAAAAAATTTGAAAGAATATTATTTTTCGTCAAATTTTTGTGTTTTTAGTTGATGATTTCAACTTTTTTTTAATGGGAGACTCATATGAGTAATAGAGTTGGTTTAGCGAGCAGTTTAAAAGATGGCCAAAAGTACATGGATCTCTGGCCTGTTCGAAAAGAGTTAAACGCTATCTTCCCTGAACAGCGCATCATTAAAGCCACGCGTTTTGGTGTGAAAGTGATGCCAGCGATAGCTGCTATTAGTATTCTGACACAAATGGTCTTCAACAATTATAATGCGATGCCGCAAGCTGTGGTTATGGCGTTGTTTGCGATCAGCTTGCCGCTTCAAGGCATGTGGTGGTTAGGTAACCGTTCGAACACTCAATTACCGCCAGCATTGGTTTCTTGGTATCGAGAGTTGCACGAGAAGATCAGCGAAACAGGTTTTGCATTGGAACCAATGAAACCCCGCCCTCGTTACAAAGAGTTGGCGATCATTTTGAATCGCGCATTTCGTCAGCTAGACAAATCTTCAATGGAACGTTGGTTCTAGCAGGTCGTCTTATCTCTCCCTCTAGTCTGAGAACAGTCATACATCATCGATAGCTCGTTCTCAGATTTGCTCCTCTCTTCTAATCGCTTCACTTGCCTTTTATTCACTTAGCCTTCCCTTTATCCACATAGCCTTGCCTTTATCTACCGTGCCTATCTTGTATTCATTGAGTTTCTTACCTTTAAATCAAACAAGCCCGCTTATCCTCGCATAATTCGAACCTTGTTGTATTTTTGTTAAATATCACTTCAAGTTATCAATGGTTACTGGTAATAATGTCAATAGTGGTTTTTGATGTTGTTCTCTTCGAGCGAGTAATAACGAGTAGAGCTTGATTTAGGGAGCGATAATGAGTTCTGTAAGAAAGGTATTGGCAGCGGTTTTAAGCTGTCTGTTGTTGCTATGGACTGGCAATGTAATGGCGAACGTCGCCAAAGTGTCGGTTTCACAAGTTGTCGACCATCCAGATCTGAATGCGACGCGTCTAGGGCTTCTTGAAGGGTTAAGAGCCAAAGGTTACGAACCGGGAAAAAATTTAGAATTCTCCTATGAAATGGCTGATGGTAACCCCGCTCAGGCAGCAAAAATTGCCAGAGAACTAGTCAGCGAAAACCCTCATGTCTTAGTTGGCATCGCGACACCGACTTCGCAAGCTTTGGTTTCTGCGACTCGCTCAATACCGATTGTATTTACCGCGGTTACGGACCCTATCGGTGCAAGGCTTGTTAAACAATTGGATAAACCGGGACGAAATGTCACGGGCCTTTCTGACTTATCACCTATTTCCCAACACGTATCTCTTATTAAAGAATTACTCCCTAATGCAGATTCAATCGGAGTGGTTTACAACCCCGCCGAGGCAAATGCCGTCGCGTTAGTTGGGCTATTAAAGAAGTCGGCACGAGACTTTGGTTTTATTCTGCACACTGAAAAAGCGCTAACCATCGATGATGTAGAATCAAAAACCGAATCCATTGCTAAGAAGTCTGATGTTATTTACGCATTGACAGATAACACTGTTGCAAGTGGTATCGAAGGGCTTATAGAAGCTGCGAACCGGGCTGGAACGCCAGTGGTTGCCGGAGCGACGTCTTACGTGGGTAAGGGGGCGATAGCTGGCTTAGGTCTAGACTACTATGATGTTGGGGTGCAAACCGCCGATTATGTGGCTGCTATTCTGAACGGACAAAAACCGGGGAAGCTGAGTGTTAAAACTGCACAGAGTTCGCAACTGGTTGTGAATTTGGATGCTGCTCGTGAGCTTGGTGTCACATTGCCTCAGTCTGTGATTGATCGTGCGATAGTTAGCCGTTGATGGAGTAATTGAAAATTGGACCTCCTCTTGAAAAATGGTCGATTCATTTGATCATTTTGAGAGAAATCGACTTACTGTAAACAAAGTGGATCTACAAAGCGTGATCTACTTTGACTGATGTTATTTTTCTCGTTGTGGTCAAAGAAATTTTTCATATCTTAAGCAAATTAAATATTGCTCGAGAACCGCTATGAAACCTTTTATCTTTCATGCTCAAACCTCCGATTACTTCCACGAAAAAGAGGGTGTGCTAACCGTAACATTAGTGTCTGAACGCACTGACTGGAATAAGGTTCAGTTGAGGCATGAGCCAGATAACGAAGAGTATCTACTCGACATGGTGCAAGTTGGTACTGAAGGGCGGTTGACGCTGTGGCAAGCCTCTTTCCCTGCGAATACAGACAGAAACGTTACGCACTATGCGTTCAAGCTTGTTGATTCAAAAGGACAGTATTGGCTTGATGCTAAGGGCGTCCATAGCCGCGTTGCGAGTCGTGAGTTTCACTTTAAGTTTAATACCCAACATCGCCCACCATCATGGGTGTCGGAGCAGGTATTTTATCAAATCTTCCCTGAACGATTTTGCAACGGAAATCCGAGCATCAGTGTCAAAGCGGGAGAGTATCGCTTAAAAGAAGATACCTTAGATGTTGTAGTGAAAGAATGGGGCGAGCCTGTCGAAGGACACAATAGAACGGGCGCCGCAGAGTTCTTTGGTGGTGACCTAGCGGGTATTCATAGCAAGTTAGATTACCTGCAAGATCTAGGCATCACCGCGTTGTATCTCAACCCCATTTTTCAGTCGCCGAGCAACCATAAATACGACACAACCGATTACTACAATGTCGACACCCATTTCGGGACCAATGATGAGTTCTCTGCACTTTCAAAAGACATTCACACGCGTGATATGAGAATCGTTCTGGATGCGGTATTTAATCACACTTCGGTTGAGCACCCTTGGTTTGATAAACTGAAAGCCACTGACTCCGGTGCATATGACAACCCAGGTTCGGCATTTCATGACTATTATTTTTTCGACCCTGAAAACACTCAGCAATATGTTAGTTGGAAAAATATTAGCTCACTTCCAGTCTTAAACTTCTCCAATGTTTCTGTGCGAGAACATATATACCAGTCACAAGACTCTGTGATTAAGCACTGGTTAAAAGCACCTTATAACATCGATGGCTGGCGCTTCGATGTGATTCATATGTTAGGTGAAGGGGAGGGAGCCTATAACAACGCACATTATGTGAAAGCATTCCGTGACTCAGCAAAAGCAGAGAACCCCGAAGCCTACATCTTGGGAGAGCACTTCTTCGAGGCTACATCATGGTTACAGGGAGAGCAAGAAGACGGATCGATGAACTATTATGGATTTGCTCACCCAGTTCGTGCGCTATTGGCAAAGCAAGACATCGCGTACGAGCCGATTGATATTGATATGTTGGCTTTTTCTGATTGGTTAGCTGAAGCGAGAGCTAAAGTTCCTTGGTTGAATCAATTATCGCAGCTAAATCAACTGGACAGTCATGATACGGCTCGACTGCTAACGCTTCTAAATGGTGACCAAGCTAAGCAAAAATTGGCGCTGACGTTACTGTTTACCTATGTTGGAACTCCATGTTTGTATTATGGGACAGAAGTGGGCTTGGAAGGTGGTCAAGACCCAGACAATCGCAGATGCTTCCCGTGGGATAAAGAAGATACTTCGCACTGGTTCCCTTTCCATCAAGCGTTGATAAAATTAAGAACAGAACGCCACAGCTTACAAAGTGGTGCTTACCTAGAGTTATATTGTGATGCAGAGACGTTAGTGTTTACTCGTTGCCTTAGGGGTGAAAAGACACTGGTTGTGCTCAATCTATCTCAAGATGAAAAAGTGTTGTCTTTACCTGTGTGGATGCTTGGGCAAGAACAAGGGAAGTTGATTGAATTACAAGATGAGTTGGTTGACTTACAAGGTAAAGTGAAGGGCGAGCCAATTGTTAATGGTGTCGTTGATCTTGTGGTCACCGCGATGGAAGCTAAGATTTATGACGTGGTAAATCGTTGAATTTTAAACTGACTAAGACAGTATCCGCTAACCCTGCTCAATGCAGGGTTAGTTTTTTAAAGGAGTCGATTGTTCAATGATACGGCCTGATTCATATCAACTTACACTCTTTTACCTCGAGGAAAATGTCCATTAATGTAATAATATTAATGGAGTAAATGAAAACAGCTGATCGCTAAGAGCACATTATATGAAAGTAAACAGGCACTTTAGCCTTACCTTTGTCTTCGGGTTTCCCGCAGTGATCGCCGCGATGCTACTTGGCCTAATAGGAAAGAACCACTTTGACGCGGTAGAAAAAGACATCAGCAGCGAATTCAACCGTATTGAAGACGTGTTCAAAGGAACTACTAAAGTTGTCACCGCCTTAGACTACAGCTTCTCAAATTACTACAAA
Organism: Vibrio sp. NC2; assembly: GCF_025195005.1. Taxonomy (NCBI): domain Bacteria; kingdom Pseudomonadati; phylum Pseudomonadota; class Gammaproteobacteria; order Vibrionales; family Vibrionaceae; genus Vibrio; species Vibrio sp. NC2. The sequence goes on along the minus strand of NZ_JANVFC010000006.1, from coordinate 239,160 downwards.
TCTGCTAATCCTCTTTTCCTCGACCACAACAAGCAAGTGGTTGATGGTCTTTGCCGTATTTGGCCTATCGATAGCCTGCTTCTTGCCGATGGCAAAACTACCGACATTCCTTCCGTTGATATTGATTATATGCTGGTCGGTGAAGAATCTTTGTGTACAGAAACCAGCGGTACCTATAAAAGTGCGTCCGAGAAAATAGCTCTAGCACCTATTCTTTCATTTCTCTCTCAACTTGATGAATTCCACAATGGTGTGCATTTTATTGATAAACGCGGATACGTTATTTCGTCACCGGAAGATTTTGCTAAAGAGTTAGGAAAGGAATTACTTTCGACCATCAAAAGCCGTCCATATTGGCAAAGAACCGCTAACAACCCAGATCTACTGACTTTATCTGGCCCTGCATATCGTTTTGATTCCCTTGACCGAATTATTAGTATGACGATTCCCGTGTTCCATCAAGGAGTGCACCAAGGGATGCTCTCAGTAGATATTGATGCTGACAGGTTACTCGCGAGCTCTAATGAGCACCTAGCGGGTCGGATCGATATTATTGATACGACTTTAGCTAACCCGATTGATACGGCCACGTTCTACCACGAGATTAAGCTAGAAGGGGTCGCGTCTCATCATGCGATGTACTACGAGTTGGATCTTGCTAACGAAGTGGAGCACTTTTTCGTTTATGAAAAAGACAGCCTAATCGTTGCTATTATCGTGTATCTGTTCTCGGTTACGATTTTCTTTTATGTTAACTCCAATATTGAACGTGGTTACTTCAAAGAACTAGCAGCTAAAGACCCAATGACCGGGCTATTGAATCGACGAGGCTTAGAAGCGTTCTGGCGCAGCGTAGAGCACGATCAACTGTTTGCCTTAACGGTATTTGATATAGACGATTTTAAGTCAATTAACGATACTCATGGTCACGATAAAGGTGATGATGTGATTCGTTATATGTCACGTCAAATTAGTAACAGTGTTCGAAGTAGTGATGTGGCAGCACGGTTTGGCGGAGAAGAGTTTGTCGTTTATATGAAAGGCGATGATCGTGAGACGCTGATAAGGACACTAGAACGTGTAAAAAATGCGGTCTGCGCGAACTCGGCCGACATTGTTCCTAATGGATTTACGGTATCTGGCGGTGTTTGTATTGTTGAAACAGAGCAAAACAAGCTTAACTTTGAAGAGATATTTAAATACGCCGATGAAAAACTGTACGTGGCTAAGACGACGGGTAAAGACCAGATCGTATTTTAGCCACGCTATGAAGTTCAATATCGCGATAGGAGGGAACTAACTCAAACGGGTTGGTGGTATTCTTCTTGGTAACGTTGAAGGCGCTCTACAATGGGTGGCGCTTTTTTGAAAGTACGAATTTCTTTAAATAGTTCGTTCGCTTCAGGGTAGCCTTTACTTAAATAGACAAACCATTGTTTCACTCTATTGGGGTAGTACATGCCTTTATCCCCTTTAATTTGAAACTCGGAATAGCGGAGTAAAAGTGCGATTACTTTGTCCCATGGCATTTTCTGGTGGTTGTGCTTAACAACGTTGCCAAGATTGGGAATATTAAAAGCGCCGCGGCAGACCATTAGTGAATCAACACCTGTGGCTTCTATGCAATCTTGACCATCTTGGTAGTTCCAGATTTCCCCATTAGCAATCAACGGCAGAGAGGTTTTCTCTCTTATTTGATTGATGTAATCCCATTTGATTTCACTGGCTTTATAGCCGCCAACTTTGGTTCTTGCATGCACAGTGAGTTCGTCAGCTTTTGCTTGCTCGATAGCGTCGACAATTTCAAAGCACTCTTCCGGGTGCTCCCAACCCAATCGGATTTTTGCGGACACGGGAATGTGCGCAGGGACTGCTTCTCGACAGGCGTTCACCACTTGATAGATGAGCTCTGGCTCTTTTAGCAGTGAAGCACCACCATTACTTTTGTTTACCGCTTTTGCCGGGCACCCAAAATTAAGATCAATGCCTTTAGCGCCTAAGTTTGCCGCTTGAAAAGCATTTTCAGCCATCCAGTTCGGGTGTTGCCCTAGAAGTTGCAGATGGATTGGCACACCTGCCATGGTTTGAGAGCCTTGATGCAGCTCTGGGCAAATACGGTGGAACACATGTGGAGGGAGAAGTTGATCAACGACGCGCACAAACTCTGTCACACAGAGATCGTAATCATTGATCTCTGTAAGAATCTCACGCATTAGGTGGTCTAGTACGCCCTCCATAGGGCCAAGTATTACTCGCATGCTGCTTTACCGAAACTAAGTGAACCGAAAAATTCGAGGCGTGATTGTACGGTTTGCTTACAGGATTGTCACTATGAGTATGGTTTACCTGTCTTGAGTGCGCGCTACTCGGCTTGATGATGGTTTATCGCTTAATAGCGACATCTTGGGGAGTATGGCGTTATAATATCGAAAATGCCCCAATATTCAGAGCTTTCATGACATATCAATTATTAAGCCTACCGGAATCAATCACTGACATTACTCCACAGTTCATTGAAGGTTCAATCCTTGCTTCCAACTTAGCGACTAAACCACTCGATCCAGAAGAATGGTTAGCTATCGTTGCACCTGAAACAGGTAAAGAGCTTGTCACAATCGTGACGGAACAGATTAATCGCCAGCACAACCTGATTCAGCGTAGTGAATACTTACTAACAGACGTACTTGTTGATGGTGACTTTAACGAGCAATTCGCGGATTTCGCTGAAGGCTTTATGATGGTTTGGCCAACAGTGGAAGAGCAGTGGCAAAGTGTAACTGTCGCGGATGGTACTCTGCGTATGCTGCAAGCACTCCTAACAACCTTGATGCTTGGGATTGATGAAGAGCAAACTCAGCAACAAATGGTTGCGGCCGGGCTCGAGAATCCACCAGCGCTTGCCGATTTAATCGATCAGATAGATCTGATGATTTCAGAGGTTGCAATGGCGGCTGATGAGGCGATGCTGGGTAATAAGTCACAGAGTGTGAACCCATTTAAAGATATCGGTCGAAACGACCCTTGCCCATGTGAAAGCGGCAAAAAGTTTAAACAATGCTGTGGCAAAAACAGTTAATCACGGCTTGTTGAGTAACTCAGTTTGAGTGACAGACTTTCTTTAAATGATAAAAATCTTAAGCGATAAAAAAGTCGACCTTGTGGTCGACTTTTTTGTTGTTCTAATTTAGATGATCTAGTGTTAATCGTTTTTCGATTTTACAAATTGAGATATAACCACAAAACCGAAAGCAACCAAGTTACACGCAAAGATAATCACTAGCCATTGAGGCATTGAAAGCTCCAAGAACTGCCATACCACCTTGCTACAGTCACCGTAAGCTTCAAACATCCACGGAGCCCATTGGTTTAAAGGTGCCCAGCTAGGGAAAGTAACGAATAAATCACAGGTTGCGAAAGGAGACGGATTAAACTGGTAATCGACGTGCTCTAAAGCCAACGTCAAACCTTTGTAGGCGCCAAATCCCCAACCAGCAAGGCCTAACCAACGTGATATCGGGTTATTCGGAGCAATAGCACCAATCATTGCTGCGACACCGATAGCAAGCATAGCAACGCGCTCATAGATGCACATCACACAAGGACCAAGCATCATCACGTGTTGAAAGAAGAGAGCGCATGCCTCAAAAAAGACAATAAAAGCCAGCAGTAAAAGCCAAGATAAACGTCCCTTAGAGAAGTCTTTGAGCATTGCAAAAAAGTTCACGAATTTAATCCCGTCTATAAAATAAAAAAGCTCTGAATACTCAGAGCTTTTTATCTTGGATAAGTTTCCTAATCAACTAATATTTTTGATTAGTTAGATACACTTATTGTGTTTCGCAACACAAAATCGGATTAGTGACCACCAGAGATAACTGGAGCGACAACCTCACCAGTACGCTGAATGATCCAACCTGCATCGTAGAACCAAGCGGTCATCGGCTCAACAAAGAACACGATACCAGCAAGGCCAACAAGAGCCAGTACGATAGTATATGGCAAAGCCATGATAACCATGCGGCCGTAAGACAGTCTAATTAACGGGGCAAGTGCCGATGTTAATAAGAATAGGAATGCAGCTTGACCGTTTGGCGTAGCAACAGAAGGTAGGTTAGTACCTGTGTTGATAGCAACAGCAAGTAGGTCAAATTGGTCACGAGTGATGATGCCTTCAACCAGTGCAGTTTTCACTTCGTTGATGTAAACCGTACCTACGAACACGTTATCTGACACCATCGATAAGATACCGTTGGCCACATAGAATAGTGCGAGCTGTGCACCTTTATCTTCAACGTGAAGTACTGCATCGATCACTGGCTTAAACAGTCCCTGGTCAATGATTACAGCAACGACAGCGAAAAAGACAGCAAGAAGTGCAGTAAATGGTAGCGCTTCTTCAAAGGCTTTACCCATCGAGTGCTCTTCAATTACACCAGTAAACGCCGTTGCTAAGATGATAACTGAAAGGCCAATCAAACCGACTTCAGCGACGTGAAGCGCAAGGCCTACGATAAGCCAAACTGCGATTGCACTTTGAACCCATAGTTTTGCTACGTCTTGTTTTGTACGGTTTGCGCGTTCTTTGTTGTCAAATTCAACTAAGATTTGGCGAACGTTATTTGGCAGTTCTGCACCGTAGCCAAATACTTTAAATTTCTCTACAAGTGCACAAGTGATAATGCCGCAGATGAATACAGGCAATGTTACTGGCAACATACGGATGATAAATTCACCGAATTCCCAGCCTGCTTGCTTAGCAATCACTAAGTTTTGCGGTTCGCCTACCATGGTCATTACACCACCGAGTGCAGTACCTACACCAGCGTGCATAAGTAGTGAACGTAGGAAAGCACGGTAGTTTTCTAAATCGTCACGAGTTAGCTCAGAGATCTCTTCATCGTGAGTATGATCGTGTGCAGACGTAGTGCCTTTACCTGATGCGACCTTGTGGTAGATAGAGTAGAAGCCAACTGCAACGCTGATTACAACGGCGATTACCGTTAGTGCGTCTAGGAATGCTGATAAGAAAGCAGCAGCGATACAGAAAGCGACAGAGAGTAGGACTTTGGATTGAATGCCAAGCAGGATCTTCGTGAAAATGAACAAAAGCAGTTCTTTCATGAAATAGATGCCAGCAACCATGAATACTAATAAGAGTAAAACTGGAAGGTTTGCTTGTAGCTCATGATAAACCATTTCGGGTTTGGTCATGCCAATGGCGACCGCTTGAATTGCCAATAAACCACCCGGTTGAAGAGGGTAGCATTTTAGAGCCATAGCTAGAGTGAAAATAAACTCAACCACTAATAGCCAGCCCGCAACAAATGGGTCAACTAGGAAGAAAACAAACGGGTTGATGATTAAAAAGGAAATGATGGCAAGTTTATACCAATCAGGAGCCTTACCAAGGAAGTTCTTGATAAAAGCGTTTCCGAGAGACATCGGCATGTTAATACTCTTTTATGTTGATTATGAATAGATAAGCAATACAACATTTGAGAATCGAGCTATAGAGGTTGTTAAAAACTATAACTAACAGTGACTTAGAAAAACTACATTCCATGTAATGTTCTGTGGTCTTGCCAAGTCACTCCCTTAGAAACTCAAGCACTGCTAATTTTTGAGCGAAACTCTACTCTTAGATAACATTTAGTCAACAGGAAAACCCCTGTAGCCCTAAAAATACCTCTTTTTTGTTGAGAAACGCGATCAAAGTAGCGCAAGCATACCACTTAAAATGTGATAAAAACCGACTAGAATCAATATTTCAGCGAAATGATTGAAATTAACAGAATAACGACGGTTTATATATGATTATTACAACTTAATATTGCAAATTAATAACTTTGAAATTATGACCAATCTCATTGATTTTAAAGAAAATTTGTTGTGTTAATGGTTTGTTGAAATGGTGGTTTATCGTTGCTTGCTTTTCAAACCTAGGGTGCAAACGCGTGCTGAACTTTAGAGTTTTAACTCTACTGGTGTTTTGGAGGAGTAAAATTTTTGAGGGTGTTTCCGCTGGGTGTGAACTAGTGGTATGATGAGTAAATTAGAACAGAATAATTAAATTGGATTGAAGTGTAGATGGTCATTAAGGCTAAAAGCCCGGCAGGATTTGCAGAAAAGTATATCATTGAAAGTATTTGGAATGGCCGTTTCGCTCCAGGTTCTATCTTGCCCGCAGAGCGTGAGCTTTCTGAGCTGATTGGTGTTACACGTACTACGCTTCGTGAAGTACTTCAGCGTCTTGCTCGTGATGGTTGGTTGACAATCCAACACGGTAAGCCAACTAAAGTTAACCAGTTTATGGAAACGTCAGGTCTTCATATTCTTGATACATTAATGACGTTGGATGTTGATAACGCAAGCAAAATGGTAGAAGACTTACTTGCTGCACGCACCAATATCAGCCCTATTTTTATGCGTTATGCATTTAAAGCAAATAAAGAAGCTTCTGAGCGTACGATTACTAACGTGATTGAATCTTGTGAAGCTTTACTTGCGGCACCGACATGGGATGAATTCCTAGAGTCTTCTCCGTACGCTGACAAGATCAAACAATCAGTGAAAGAAGACGCAGAAAAAGATGAAACGAAGCGTCAAACGATCTTAGTTGCTAAAACTTTTAACTTCTACGATTACATGCTTTTCCAACGTTTAGCATTCCATTCAGGGAACCAAATTTATGGTCTGATCTTCAACGGTGTTCGTAAATTGTACGACCGTGTTGGCAGCTACTACTTCTCTAACCCAGAAGCTCGTCGCTTAGCCATGGAGTTCTACAAAGACTTGTTTGTTATTTGTGAAAGTGGTGAGCGTGAAAACTTGCCACTTGTGATTCGTAACTACGGTATCGCAAGCGCACAGATTTGGAACGAGATGAAAACAACGTTACCAACAAACTTTACTGAAGACGACAGCTAAGTCTTTTCATTAAAGTCCTGTTAGGTTGGTTTACTTATTAAGTAAATGACGTAAAGAAAACGAAAAAGCGGCGAGATAATCAAATTATCTCGCCGCTTTTTATTTATCGATAGTTGGTGAAAACTTATCAATAGGCAGTAACTTACCCTGCAAACTCTTCTGAGTCTGGACGGTTAGTAAATTGCACGCCATTTAGAAAATCGCAAAGTAGTTGGTCTTCACATACTTTGTAGTTCTTGTTCTCTGGCTTACGGAAGTAGGCACCAATTTCGTACTTACTTAGGCTGATGCCTACCACTTCTAAGATATCTAACACATCTTCTGCTTTCATGTTCAACGCAATACGCAGCTTCATGAAAATCATGTTGTTAGTCAGAGCAACTTCAGGTTTAGGCTGAACACCCTCTTTTTTGCCACGCTTAAGGTTGATAAAACCATTTAGGAATACCGCTAACTCTTTATCTTTCATCGTAGAGCATGACTTGTCGTTGTCTTCTTTTAGCCAGTTGATCACTTGGTCATGAGCAACGGTCACATCAGCTTGTTCGATAGCTTTAATGATCTGTGCATTTTTAAGGTTTAGCGCGTGTTGAATACGACGCAAGATTTCGTTGTTAGTCACTGGGGATTCCTAAAAAGGGTTTGGAGAGTAAAGAGGTGTTGGCTAGCCCGTTATCGTCGACAAACCAATTTCTACTCTACATAGCATAGTTGACGGCGACTCTAACAGAGAACGCTTATTTTCGGTAGATATAAAAAATCCCCAATGCTTATTAACTCATTCAAGTTAAAAGTGCATTAGGGATTTCGCTATGAGAGCTTGTTATCTGACTGAAGCCAGAATTACATTACACGCATACCAGGTTGAGCACCTTCGTGTGGCTCAAGGATCCACAGGTCGCTGCCGCCAGGGCCCGCGGCTAAGATCATGCCTTCAGACATGCCAAACTTCATCTTACGAGGTTTTAGGTTTGCAACCATTACGGTTAGCTTACCTTCTAGCTCTTCAGGTTTGTATGCTGACTTGATGCCAGAGAATACTTGACGAGTTTCACCACCGATGTCCAGTCGGAACTTCAGGAGTTTGTTCGCTTTTGGTACTTCTTCACATGAGATAATACGAGCAATACGCATATCGACTGCTGCAAAGGCATCGAACTCAATCTCGTCTGCGATTGGCTCTTTGTCTAGCTCAGTTTGGCTTGCTTGCTCTTTTTCAGCTTCTGCTTTTTCTTTCGCAGCTGCTTCTGCGGCTGCATCTTCTTTAGAAGATTCGATCATTGCTTCCACTTTCTTCGGATCAATACGGCTAAACAGCGCTTTGAACTTAGTGATTTCGTGATCAGTTAGCGGTGTAGCAATCGCTTCCCACGTTAGCTCTTCGTTTAGGAAAGCCTCAGTGCGCGCCGCAAGCTCTGGCATAACTGGTTTCAGGTAAGCCATTAGCACGCGGAATAGGTTAATACCGACAGAAGAAACTTCTTGAAGCTCTTTCTCTTTGCCTTCTTCTTTCGCAAGAACCCAAGGTGCTTTTTCGTCAATGTACTGGTTAGCTTTATCTGCTAGTGCAGTAATTTCACGGATAGCGCGGCTGAACTCACGAGTTTCGTATAGCTGACCGATACGCTCAGCAGCAGTAACGAATTCGTTGTATAGCTCAGGTTCTGCAAATTCAGCAGCAAGTTTGCCTTCAAAACGTTTCGTGATGAAGCCAGCGTTACGAGACGCTAGGTTAACAATCTTGTTTACGACGTCAGCGTTTACACGTTGAGTGAAGTCTTCAAGGTTAAGGTCTAAATCATCGATACGGCTGTTTAGCTTAGCAGCGTAGTAGTAACGTAGACACTCAGGATCTAGGTGGTTTAGGTACGTGCTTGCTTTGATGAATGTCCCTTTCGACTTAGACATCTTAGCGCCGTTCACGGTTACGTAGCCGTGTACGAATACGTTGTTTGGCTTGCGGAAACCAGAACCTTCTAGCATTGCAGGCCAGAATAGAGAGTGGAAGTACACAATGTCTTTACCAATGAAGTGGTAAAGCTCAGTTGTGCTATCTTTCTTCCAGTACTCGTCGAAGTTTAGATCGTCACGCTTGTCACATAGGTTCTTGAAAGAAGCCATGTAGCCAACAGGAGCGTCTAGCCATACGTAGAAGAATTTGTTTTTCTCGCCTGGGATTTCGAAGCCGAAGTAAGGTGCATCACGTGAGATATCCCACTGTTGCAGACCAGACTCGAACCATTCCTGCATTTTGTTTGCAGTTTCATTCTGTAGAGAGCCAGAACGAGTCCACTCTTTAAGCATGCTTTCGAACTGAGGTAGGTCGAAGAAGAAGTGCTCAGAATCTTTCATTACTGGAGTTGCGCCAGAAACCGCTGATTTAGGGTTAATTAGCTCAGTTGGGCTATATGTCTCACCACAGTTATCACAGTTATCACCATACTGGTCTTCTGACTTACACTTAGGGCAAGTACCTTTTACGAAGCGGTCTGGTAGGAACATCTCTTTCTCAGGGTCGAAAAGCTGAGAAATAGTACGGCTAGAAATGAAGCCGTTCTTTTTAAGTTCTAGATAGATGTGAGAAGCCAGTTCACGGTTCTCTTCGCTATGTGTGCTGTGGTAGTTATCAAAGCTGATATCAAAGCCAGCGAAGTCTTTTTGGTGCTCTTCACTAACAGCAGCGATCATCTCTTCTGGCGTGATACCCATCTGTTGAGCTTTAAGCATAATTGGCGTGCCGTGAGCATCGTCAGCACAGATGAAGTTTACAGTGTTGCCACGTAGACGCTGGTATCGAACCCAGATATCAGCTTGGATATGCTCAAGCATATGGCCAAGGTGAATAGAGCCGTTAGCGTACGGAAGCGCACAAGTTACCAAAAGTTGTCTTGGATCAGTTGCCATACTTAATAATTCGCTTTTTTGATAGGTATAAATTTTGAGAGGTAATACTACTTTATAACGTGTGATACGCCAAGGTATCAGACAAAGGATTCCCCTAGTTTTTTAGGGGTTCAGTCTTCATCTCGTGGGTGATAGCATAAATAAAAAAAGGAGCCCCAATGCGTAACTTTACTTCTAAGCAAGATTTCTGTTCATGGTTGAATGAGTTCGAGTCACCAATCCTCATCCCAGAGTGGGCGCTACACCAAAATATTGTATCGGTTGATCCTCGTGGGTCATTTGTCATTACCTTGCCTTTTGCAGCTAATCAGCTCGCGGTTGAACTGGAACAGTGGATCCACTCCCAGATTGAACAACAGCTTGTCAGCACTTTTCAGTTTGAAGTAAAAGTGAAGCCGTCTGCGCTAGAAACTACAGTCGCAACACCATTGAAAGGCGTTAAGAACATTATCGCCGTGACGTCGGCAAAGGGTGGGGTGGGCAAATCGACAACTTCGGTAAACCTTGCGCTTGCGTTATCTAAGTCAGGTTCAAAAGTGGGCTTGTTGGATGCGGATATCTATGGTCCATCTGTGCCTATGATGCTCGGTCAACTGGATGCAAAGCCAGAAGTACAGAACAACAAATGGATGATGCCAATCGAGGCGCATGGCATTTTTACTCATTCTATTGGCTATCTTGTGTCGAAAGATGATGCTGCAATCTGGCGTGGCCCAATGGCAGCGAAGGCTTTAGGTCAGCTTGTTAACGAAACCGTATGGCCAGAGTTGGATTATCTTGTTATCGACATGCCACCGGGCACAGGTGATATTCAGCTAACGCTTTCACAGCAGATCCCAGTAACGGGCGCGGTAGTCGTGACGACTCCTCAAGACTTGGCTTTAGCCGATGCACGTAAAGGTGTAGCGATGTTCGATAAAGTGAGCGTGCCAGTTGCAGGCTTAGTGGAAAACATGAGCTACCATATTTGTAGTCACTGTGGCGAAAAAGAGCATATCTTCGGTGCTGGTGGTGCAGAAGCCATGTCGGAAGAGTTCTTCCTCGATATTTTGGCGCAAATCCCACTGCATATTGATGTACGAGAAGACATCGACGCGGGTTGCCCAACGGTTATACGTCGCCCGGACAGCGAACACACTCGTCTTTACCTAGAATTGGCTGAAAATGTGGCTGCGAAAATGTTCTGGACGGGAAAAGCGAGACCGGAAGCGATCAACTTTTCTATGGTTGATTAGAGTAGATAAGTCTTTAGGTCGTATAAATAATGTTTGGGTGAGATAAATACCTTTTGTATTTGGCTAAAGAGCCGTTGGGTTTGTGCAAATAGTTGTACGCCAGTTATTCGAAAGCAAACGATTGTATTCATTTAATGTATAGATAACATCAATTTGACTGCAATTAGCAAGAATGGCGACTAGAATCTATGTTGTTTAGCCCCTATAATCAGGCGGTTTATCTCTTCCCACCACCAAACCATATCGGGTGCAAAATTAATGTCTGATAATAATCAATGTGTCATCGTAGGTATCGCTGGCGCTTCAGCATCAGGAAAAAGTCTGATTGCTAGTACAATTTATAATGAGTTGCGCGAGAAAGTAGGCGACCATCAAATTGGTGTTATCACGGAAGATTGCTACTACAGCGACCAAAGCCACTTGAGTATGGAAGAGCGTGTTAAAACTAACTACGATCACCCAAATGCACTGGATCATGATCTATTATGTGAACACCTACAGCAGCTAATGAGTGGCAATGCGGTAGAAGTTCCTGAATACAGCTACACAGAACACACACGTACTTCTGAAACGACTACACTTACACCTAAGAAAGTGATCATTTTAGAAGGTATTCTGCTTCTAACAGACCCGCGTCTTCGTAAACTAATGCACGCAAGCGTGTTTATGGATACACCGTTAGACATCTGTCTACTACGTCGTGTTAAGCGTGATGTAGAAGAACGTGGTCGTACAATGGACACGGTACTTAAGCAATATCAAGAAACAGTACGTCCAATGTTCATGCAGTTTATCGAGCCTTCAAAACAACATGCAGACATCATCGTTCCTCGTGGTGGTAAAAACCGTATTGCGATTGACGTGCTAAAAGCGCACATTGCGAAGTTGTTGAAGTCTTAATCGAATAAAAATTTGCCTAAGTGACTCACTTAGCTTTATTTTTTACCGAATCAGTGGCACTTTTATAGTGCCACTTTCTTTTGGAATCTAAGCAAGGAATATGCGGATGAAGAAACTACTCATTTTCATAGCTGTACCAGTGTTTGTTGTCGTTGCAGCAATTCTGGCACTAGTGCTGTTAGTGAACCCTAACCAATTTAAGCCATTAATTGTCGAACAAGCCCAAAAACACACAGGCCTAGAGCTCGTGATCGAGGGCGATATCAGCTGGCAATTCTTCCCATCTATTGGCTTCGAACTTGGTCAAACTGAATTACGTAACCCTGAAGGATTCACCCAACCAAACCTGTTTAAGGTTGATACCGTTGGCGTTGATGTTTCGGTTACCCCGCTATTTAGCAACCAACTAGAGATTGGCAACATTACTCTAGATGGTGCAGAATTCTATTTAGAAACGCTTAAAGATGGTCGTAAGAATATCGACGCGCTAACGCAAGCATCTGCTCCTCAAGAGTCTGAGCCTGCAGCTGACGCAAGTTCTGAATCAACACCTGCGCCTCAAGAGCAAAGTGCTACAGACGCATCTGGTTGGACGATCAACCTTGCAGGCGTCACTGTTTCAAATGCATTGTTTGAGATGGACGACAAACAAGCTGGTTCATTCACTAAGCTATACGATGTGTCTTTGAACCTTTCTGAGTTTGCCGTTGATACATGGACAACCGCGACGTTTGCGGCTTCTGGTGAAAACAATCAACAGAAGTTCTCTGCAAACGGCAGTGCTGAATTCAAATTAGCGGAAGGCTTCGCAAGTTACGCACTGCGTAATATTGACCTAAACGCTAAGTTTAATGATCCAGCAACGTCGATTGAGTCAGCAAAGATTGGTTTGAATACGTTTGAGTTCGATAAGGTAAACCAACTGACTTACGCTGTAATCGGTAATGCGGCTGGCCTTGACCTTGATCTTAAAGGTGGCGGTGAACTTACGGTTGATAGCGCGATTTCAAAAGTAACGCTGAACAAATTAACGTTAGACTCAACATTCAAAGGCGACACGCTTCCTCAGTCTCCAATGAAAGTGGATATGCTGTCTGATTTAAGCTTCGATCTTAATAAGAGCCACCTGAGCTTTGTGTTAGAGAAGTTACAAGCTAACGCTATTGCTTTAGACGGTAAAGCAGACGTAACCCTATCTGAAATACCAAAGGTTCGTTTCTCACTTCATAGCCCGAATATCGATTTGGACGAGTTCTTAGGCTTAGGCAATACAACAGAAACAGCGAGCACAGCTCCTTCTGGTTCTGCTGGTGGCTCAACGTCAAACTCTGGTAGTTCAGCTCCTGCTAAAGAAGTGGAACCTGATCTGTCGGCTCTGAAAACGTTAGACGTGAAAGGTGACATCACTATTGATAAGTTCAAGGCGAATAACGCGAAGATGCAGAATGTTAAAACGGCATTTTCGGTTAACCGTGGTATCGCAGAGCTAACCTCATTCACATCGAATCTTTACCAAGGTTCTATTTCTGCGACCGCTAAGCTAGACGCTCGTAAAACACCAGCGACTTACACTGCTAAGAAGAAAATTAGAGGTGTGAAGGTTCAACCGTTACTGGTTGATGTAGCGAACAACGACATGCTGGAAGGCACGGGTAATATTGATGTTAACGTTAAAGGTAAGAGCCTGACGCCAACAGGAATCAAGAAGAACCTAGTCGGTACTATCGTGATTAACTTTGAAGATGGTGCTGTTAATGGCATCAACGTTGCTCAACTGATTCGAGAAAACTACGCTAAGATCAAAGGCGAAAAAGTTGAAAGCACAAATGAAGCTCAAAAAACGGACTTCAGTGCAATGAAAGCGACACTGAAGATCGACAAAGGTTGGGTTTCAACGAACGATTTATCGGCACAGTCACCACTGCTACGCGTGACAGGTCAAGGTAAAGCAAACTTCATTAATGAAACGGTCGACTTCCTTGTACGTACATCGATTGTTGGTTCGCTTGAAGGTCAGGGCGGTAAGAACATTGATGACCTGAAAGATGTGACCATCCCAATTAAGGTAACAGGCCAATGGGCTGACCCGAAATTTGCGCTTGTTTTTGATGATGTGTTGAAGCAAAAAGCACAAAAAGAGATCGACCGTGGCGTGAATAAGCTAACGGATAAGATCAAAGACGAGAAGACCAAAGAAGCGGTTGACGGTTTGTTGAAAGGTTTCTTTAACTAATCTTTGCCTAACTCGCATATAAAAGAAGCGCCATTCCTACTGTAGGAATAGCGCTTTTTTTTGGATGCTGATTATTATCCGGGCTTAGTAAGCAAAGAGATTCCCTATGAGACTCGTTCCTCGTTCTAGGGAATGACGATCGGTGCTCGTCCTTTATTAAGGGGAGTAACACTGAAGGGTCGTCATCCTCTAGAGGGAAGAATGACCGAGTGGGGGATCTCTAGTTGAATGCGATTACCAGTCAACGCCTTGAAGCGCTTTCACACCTGATTCGAAAGCGTGTTTCACGTTACGAACTTCAGATACCGTATCCGCCATCTCTGTAAGAGTACGGTGCGCACCACGACCGGTAATGATCACAGATTGCATTTTCGGACGGTTGTTGAGAGCCTCTACCACTTCATCCAGCTCGATATAGCCATAGCTCACCATATAAGTCAGCTCATCAAACAGAATTACGTCAATCGACTCATCGGCTAGCATGCGCTGACATTCTTTCCAGATACGTTGTGCGGCTTCAATATCTTTTGTTTTGTCTTGGGTTTCCCAAGTGAAGCCGGTTCCCATAACTTGGAATTCCACATCCAGCTTTTGAAGAACGTTCTTTTCGCCGTTATCCCAAGTCCCTTTGACAAATTGTGCAACGGCACATTTCTTACCATGACCAACGGCACGTGTAATGGTACCAAAACCGGATGTTGATTTTCCTTTACCGTTACCAGTGATAACCAATAACAGGCCTTTCACTTCTTGTGCTGCAGCCACTCGTGCATCAACTTGTTCTTTTACTTTCTGTTGTCTTGCTTTATGGCGTTGTTCTTTGTTGTCTTCGGTCGACATAACAAATCCTTTTAAGTTGTGATTGCGCCTATCATAGCCTAACTTAACGATAGCAAAAACCATCGGAAGAACAGGTGATTACGGATGAAAAAGATACTCGTTGTTTGCATGGGGAATATTTGTCGTTCGCCAACAGGTGAAGCGGTGCTTAGAAAGAAAGCTCAACAGATGGATATTGACGTTGTGGTCGACTCTGCAGGGACGATTGGTTTTCATCAAGGCAACCCGCCAGACTCGCGTTCCAAATCTGCAGGAGAGAAGCGAGGTTACAGCTTTAAGGGGATTACTTCTCGTAAAGTGGTTGATAATGACTTCGAAGAATTTGACCTGATCCTCGCGGCAGATAGGGCGAATTTAGATGATTTAACGAATCAGTGCCCAGCCCACCTTCAATACAAACTTGCTCTATTCTTGAGCTTTGGAGAGTCACAATATCAAGAGATACCGGATCCTTATTATGGTGAGGGAAATGGCTTTGAGTTGGTGTTGGATTTAATCGAAGAGTCTAGCGAAGCGATACTGCGTTCAATGTAGCGTAGAAGCTGTGTTCTTGGTTGGGCGATAAAGTATCAAGGTTCATCGATATAAAAAAGGCCGACATCGAATGTCGGCCTTTCTAAATCTAGCTTTAAGCCATGACTAAGCTTACTTAGACATTACTTTGTAGATTGGGTCTTCTGCAACGTTCGCTTCAACTAAGCTACCGGCTTTGTGCAGCATAGCAACACAGTCTTGGCTTAGGTGGCGAAGGTGAAGTGTTTTACCTAGTGCAGCGTAACGGTCAGCAATCGTGTCGATCGCTTCAATTGCAGAGTGGTCTGTTACGCGTGAGTTGGCGAAATCAACGATAACATCTTGTGGATCGTTGTATGCGTCAAACAACTCAAGGAAGTTAGCGGTTGAACCAAAGAAGATTGGGCCGTTAACTTTGTACTCTTTAGAGCCTTCAGCGTTAACTGATTTGTCTGCGTAGATGTGTTTAGCATGTTGCCATGCGAACATTAGTGCCGAAGCAACAACACCCACACCAACAGCGACCGCAAGGTCCGTTAGTACTGTTACCACGGTAACCAGAACGATAACGAAGAAATCTTGCTTAGGAACGCGACGCGCAAGCTTGAAGGTTGCCCATTCAAACGTACCGATAACAACCATGAACATTACGCCCACAAGTGCTGCTAGAGGAATCATTTCAATCAGTGCAGAACCAAACAGGATGAACATCAGTAGTGCGACTGCCGCTACGATACCTGAAAGACGACCACGACCGCCTGAGTTTACGTTGATCATCGATTGACCGATCATCGCACAACCACCCATCGCACCGAATACAGAACACGTTACGTTAGCCATACCTTGACCAACACATTCACGGTTAGATTGGCCACGAGTGTTTGTCATCTCGTCTAGTACCGTTAGTGTCAGTAGAGACTCGATCAGGCCGATAGCTGCAAGGATAATTGCGTATGGCAGGATGATCTGAAGTGTCTCGAAAGAAAATGGAACTGCAGGAATAGAGAACGTTGGTAGAGAGCCCGCTAGCGTAGCGGCTTCGTCGCCAGACATAGTACGTAGGAAGTCAACAACAGTACGAGTTTCAAGATCAAGGCCTACAACCAAAGCCGTTACCGTTACAATAGCTACCAATGAAGAAGGTACTGCTGTAGTGAGTTTAGGTAGGAAGTGGATGATCCCCATAGTGAGTGCGACTAGGCCTAACATCAGTGTCATTTGGCCGCTTGGTAACCAAGTTAATGCACCCGTTACGTCTGGCGCTTTAAATTGACCAAGCTGAGCTAGGAAGATCACAATTGCCAAACCGTTCACGAAACCAATCATTACTGGGTGTGGAACGATACGGATAAATTTACCTAACTTGAATACACCCGCTGCAATTTGCAGAAGGCCAGCCAGCATAACGGCTGCGAATAAGTATTGAACGCCATGGGTTGCCACTAGGCTCACCATTACAACAGCCATTGCGCCAGTTGCACCAGAAATCATACCTGGACGACCACCGAAGACGGAAGTGATTAAACCTACGATGAATGCTGCGTAAAGACCAACCATTGGGTCAACGCCAGCAACAAAGGCGAATGCTACGGCTTCAGGTACCAGAGCTAGGGCTACTGTAAGACCTGAAAGCACGTCATTCTTTACAGAGTGCTTTGAAAATTGTGGGAATTCGAACATGTTTGCTCAGCTATGCTAAAAATGGATTTACCGACACGAGTGTATTGCGTAGCCAAACAGTGATGGAAAAGAGCGGCAATAGCGAAGTGTCGAAAAGATAAGTGCGCGAATGCTACCCAAAAATGTGACTAAGTTCAAGGTTGAACCTAACTTTGAGTAATATATCTGTTAATTTTTATTCGATTAGTAGATATGAAAAAGGCTGCTTTAATAAGCAGCCTTTGATTCTATTTACTTGTGATTATCTATCAGTAATCGCTAGTAGTTTGGCTTAGTCATACCTGCGCCAGCTTGGTTCGACGCTGCCTGACTACCTGCACCTTTCGGTACAAAACGCTCATTGCGGAACGGAGCTGCAACAACTTCAATCTCTTTGATCTCTTGTGGACCAGGAGCTTTAGTCATTGGTGAGCCTGCTTGCTTCTTAGCAACCGTTGCTTTTGGTGCAGCTTGAGGAGCTTCTGCTTTTACAACAGGCGCTTCTTCAACTTTTGCACTTTCAGCTTTAGGTGCTTCAGCTTCAACAACTGGTGTTGTCTCTTCTACTGCAACAGCCGCTTCGACTTTCGTCGCTTCTACAATCACTGGAGCTTCAACTTTCTCAGTTTCAACGACCACTGGTTCTTCTTCAACGACTACAGGAGCTTCAGAGCGCGTTTCTTCAGCAACAACTGCGTCTTCACGAGAGATGATTACTTTACCCATAGCTAATTCAGGACACGCAAAACCGCCAGCCATCACTACGTTGCTTTGAGGTGCATTCTCTTGAGCTGTATTTTGCTCTGGAGCTTGAGCCGCAACTTGAGTTTCAGTAGCAACTTGAGCTTCAACAGCAACGTCCATTTCCGCCACTTCAGGTTTTGTCTGATTGTGGTGAGGTTTTGGAATGAAGCGAGGCATCACTTTACCCATAGCCATCTCAGGAGAAGCTACACCACCTTTACGTAGGCGGAATGGGTTAGGGCGACGATCACGACCGCGACGACGACGTTGACCACTTGCACGTAGGTGACGTGGAGAACGACGGTTACGACGTTGCTTCGGCTCTTCCTGTTCTGTTTGCTCAGCATTTACTTGAGTTGCTTCTACTTGTTCCACAACTTTTTGCTCTTGAGCCACAGCTTGTTCGTGATTTGCTGTTTGTGCCTTTTGCTCTTTTGAAGCGTTATCGGCATTGTTGTCAGCTTCTGCTTGAGCTTGCTGGTCTTTAACTCGAACCAGTTTGTTCAGCTTACGACGTTGACGACGCTCTTTAATTTTCACAGCTTTTGCTTCAGGCTTCGCCTTTGGCGCTTCTGGTTTATCAGCTTGAGCTTCTGCCGCTAGCTGTAGACCTTCTTCTGCTAATTTAGATGGTACTTGCTCTTCCTGTTGCTTCTGCTCATCACGTGGCTTATTGCGACGATCTTGCTTAGGCTTACGAGGCTGACGAGTTTGCTGTGGAGCTGCTTCTTTTTGCTCTTCAGGTTTCTCATCACGTACAGGTTTACGACGGCGTTTGTTGTCGCGGTTTTCGTTGCGATTGTCACCACGTTCATTACGTTGTTCGCTACGGTCACCACGCTCGTTACGTTGTTCGCCACGGTCACCACGTTGGTTACGACGGCGGTTGTCGTTACGATCACGGCGTTGACGGTTACCGTTGTTGCGATTGTTCTTAGGTTTTTCTTCTTGCTTCTCTTCTTCTTTCTTCTCTTCTTGAGTTGAAGAGCCAAATAAGAAGCTACCGATAGCTTTGAAGAAACGACCAATTAGGCTAGGTTCTTGCGTTGCAGCTGGTTCAACTTTCTTCTCTTCAACAGCTTTAGGTGCTGGAGCAGGAGTAGGTGCTGATTGAGCTGGAGCCGCGAAACCTTTCAGAGCAGGCTCTTCGATCTTCTTAGGACGAATAGTCTGTTCTACTGGTTCTTTGCTTTCTGCTTCTTTTAAAGCTTCTAGCTTGGTAGGCAGCAAGTAAGAGAGTAGATCGAACTCTTCACCTTCACGAACACGGATAACCTCAAAGTGTGGTGTTTCCATGTCAGAGTTAGGAACAACAGTGATCTTAACTTCTTGGTTCTTCTCGATGTGGTTTACTGAGCGACGTTTTTCGTTCAGAAGGTAAGAGGCGATTGGAACAGGCACAACAGCAAGTACTTGTGCTGTGTTGTCTTTCAGAGCTTCTTCTTCAATCAAACGTAGAACAGAAAGTGCTAGAGATTCGTTATCACGAACAACACCAGTACCTGTACAACGAGGACAAATGTGGTGGCTTGCTTCTGCTAGTGATGGACTCAAACGTTGACGAGACATCTCTAGAAGACCAAAGCGAGAAATACGACCAATCTGAACACGTGCACGATCTAAACGAACGGCATCACGTAGACGGCTTTCAACTTCGCGTTGGTGGCGAACCGGAGTCATATCGATGAAGTCGATAACAACAAGACCACCTAGGTCACGTAGACGTAATTGACGTGCAATTTCATCGGCTGCTTCTAGGTTAGTGTTTAGCGCTGTTTCTTCAATATCGCTGCCCTTTGTTGCACGAGCAGAGTTGATATCGATAGAAGTTAGAGCTTCTGTTGGGTCGATCACGATAGAACCACCAGACGGAAGACGAACTTCACGTTGGAAAGCTGATTCGATCTGGCTTTCAATCTGGTAATGGCTAAATAGTGGCACTTCACCATCGTATTTCTTAACGCGATTCATGAAATCTGGGCGTATTAATTGAATGTGCGCTTGTGCACGTTCAAAAATAGTATTGCTGTCGATTAGAATCTCGCCAATATCACGACGTAGATAGTCACGAATCGCACGAACGATAACGTTACTTTCTTGGTGAATAAGGAAAGGAGCTGCATTTGAATCAGAAGCTTGCTTAATAGCGCCCCAGTGATTCAATAGAACGTTCAAGTCCCACTCTAGCTCTTCTGCACTTTTGCCAACACCTGCTGTACGCACGATTAAGCCCATGCCTTGAGGAAGCTCAAGAGTGCTTAATGCTGCTTTCAGTTGAGTGCGTTCATCACCTTCGATACGACGAGAAATACCGCCAGCACGAGGGTTATTAGGCATAAGAACTAAGTAACTACCAGCCAAAGAGATGAAAGTTGTCAGTGCAGCGCCTTTGCTACCACGTTCTTCTTTCTCAACTTGCACGATTACTTCTTGTCCTTCTCTTAGCACTTCTTTAATGCTAGGACGGCCTTGGTATGTATAACCTTCAGGGAAGTATTCGCGGGCAATTTCTTTAAGAGGGAGGAAACCGTGACGTTCTGCGCCGTAATCAACAAATGCCGCTTCTAGGCTTGGTTCAATACGGGTAATACGTCCTTTGTAGATATTCGCTTTCTTTGACTCGTGACCTGGACTTTCGATATCTAGATCGAACAGTCGCTGGCCATCAACCAAAGCGACACGCAACTCTTCTTTTTGAGTTGCGTTAATTAACATTCTTTTCATTTAGAAATTCTCATTGTCTTTTCTTATTTTCATCATTGGTCTTATCGCTTTATTCGTTTCTCATGGTGCCAGATCCCATGGCTTTATCGGTGCAGCCTCCCGGCTGGAGTAGGGATGCTCTGGGGCACGTCAGTCATCATAGGGAGTTAGCCTATGATCCGCGATGTGGCGGTGAATACTCAACATGAGTGTACGTGAGTAGAGCGATAAGGAACTCAGTTGACCGTGTCTTACGCCGATTGCAGCACTGTCTAATCTGAGTCATCTACTCATTTACTTGCTTATGAATGGTTAGCTGTTTAAATATTAGTCAATCCATTGATAGCAGCTGTGAACTATAGCAGTGGTCGGTAAACACAGCAATCTGCTTTGTCGTAATGCGGTAAAAAAAACAGTTTTTGTTTGGGTTTTGATAGCTCTAACTCACTGTCTATAAATAATTTATCAATTGATATTTTAATTTGCAGGAAGCTTGGTGCTTTTTTGTTCGAAGAATCAAAGAAATATAGAACTTCAATGACCTTTTAGGGATAGATCGGCAGGGATTATAGATAAATAAGTTCAGAATAGGGTTAAGAAAATCTCAATTATCAAAAGTGACAGTGATACAATGGCCCAATGAGCGAAATTAGAACCCAAGTCCAATTTGTCGACATTGACGAAGATATGGCTGGTCAGCGTATTGATAACTTCTTACGCAACCAATTAAAAAACATCCCGAAAAGCATGATTTACCGAATCGTGCGTAAAGGCGAAGTCCGCGTAAACAAAAAACGCATCAAGGCTGAATACAAACTAAAAGCAGGTGATTTAGTTCGTATCCCGCCAGTCACTATTGAAGAGAAAACAGAAGAGAACGTGCCAAGCACGAAACTCAATAAGGTTTCTGAATTAGAACAGTGCATCATTTATGAAGATGATCACATGCTAATTCTGAATAAACCATCAGGAACTGCGGTTCATGGTGGTAGTGGACTTAAGTTCGGCGCAATTGAAGCGTTAAGAGCACTTCGTCCCGATGCGCGTTTTCTTGAACTTGTGCATCGTATTGATAGAGATACGTCAGGTATTCTACTTATCGCGAAGAAACGTTCTGCGCTAAGACACCTTCAAGCACAGTTCCGTGAGAAAACCGTACAGAAGTACTATTTTGCTTTGGTGATGGGTGAGTGGAAGAACAGCTGTAAGGTTGTTAATGCTCCGCTGCTGAAGAACGAAGTGAATAGTATTGTTCGTGTTAACCCGAATGGTAAGGCTTCTGAAACTCGTTTTAAGGTTTTGGAAAAATTCCAAGATGCGACGTTAGTTCAGGCAAGCCCAATTACCGGCCGTACGCACCAAATTCGCGTACATGCTCAGTATACTGGCCACCCAATTGCTTGGGATGACCGTTACGGTGATCGTCGTTTTGATGCTTACACGGGTAAAGTAGGATTGAATCGTTTGTTCTTACATGCCGCCAACATTAAGTTTACCCACCCAGGTAGCGAAGAGAAGATAGATATCTCGGCTCCAATGGAAAAAACGCTAGAGAGAGCACTCACTGGTCTACGTAAGCTTTAAGAAGATACGAGATACGAGATACGAAAGGGTTAGCTGTTTCTAGCCTTACTTATCTATTAACAAAAAAGGTTGACGAAATTCGTCAACCTTTTTTGTTTTCATCTGTTGTAGAAGATCCCCAACTCGCTCGTTCCTCGCTCTTGAGGATGACGACTTTTTAAAGTCAGGTTCTACATCATGAGCTGATTGGATAATGTAGCTATCTTCGTCCTTCCCTAGACTGACGAAGGAAGGAGTAGGGAATCTCTAACAAAGAGAGGGTATCCGTTATAGTACGCTCATTCCTTGCGCTTCTAACATATCAACCAGATCGATCAGAGGTAGACCGATCAAGGTATTCGGGTCCTTACCTTCCATCTGTTTAAATAGCGCGATACCTAACCCTTCACACATAAAACTGCCCGCGCAGTAATAAGGCTGTTCTTTCTCAACATAAGAAATGATTTGCTGCTGTGTTAAATCACGGAAATGCACGATGAAGGTATCTAAGCGAGTGTCGGCTTTATTGGTTTCGCTGTTCCATACGGTTACCCCAGTATAGAAAGTGATGATTTTGCCGCTTTGGCGAGATAGCTGCTCAATCGCTTTTTCACGAGAGTGTGGTTTACCAATGATTTCTCCATCAATCACACACACTTGATCGGAACCAATCACTAGGCTTGGTTGTTCGATAGTACAAGACTTGGCTTTTGTCTCGGCAAGACGCATCACTAACTGTTGAGGTGTCTCTTCTGGAAGTGGTGTTTCATCGCAGTCAGGCTTCGCTGTGACAAAGTCTAACTGTAGTTTTTTGAGGATCTCTTGCCTAAATGGAGATGTAGAAGCTAAAACTAGTTGGTAATTTCTCATTTTAATTTACAATTCGTGTAAGCATTTAGTTCAGGATAACGTAACTTATCCTGCTATTCATAATGCTCTGAACAGGAAAGGTAGGAAAGTACATTTTTTTTGCCATTTCCTTTGACTAAACACGATTTGGAAGATAAGATTCGCGCCCTATGCAAAAGGAAAAAATACCGCGTACAGTTGATCCGGCAAGAACGGCTCAAAAACGACTCGATATGGATGGTATCATTCAAGTCAGTCTTTTAAAGCGTTTAACCGAAACAACTGAAGGCGTAAAACGTGACGCGCAAGTCTCAATGTCATTTGGGCTTGATGAACAACGATTAGTCGTTATCTCTGGTAAAGCTAACGTCGAAGTCGATTTAGAGTGTCAACGTTGTAATGAGGTTTTCGCACATGAGTGCGATGTCCAATTTACTTATACTCCTGTTTACAGCGAGAAAAGTGAAGAGGAAGCACCGGAAGAGTACGATTTGGTAGATCTGAACGAGTACGGTGAGTTAGACCTGATTCAATTAGTTGAAGACGAGTTCATCCTTGGATTGCCACAAATAGCAATGCACGACGATGCGAAATGTAGCGTTAACTCAAATAACTTGGTGTTTGGTGAACTTCCTGAAGAAATTGAGGAAGATAAAAAGCCGAATCCATTTGATGTTTTAAAAAACTTAAAGAAGTAACTTATTAGTAAGTATCTTTAAGAATTTACATAGGAGTAGGGTCAATGGCCGTACAAAAGAGCAAGAAATCACGTTCAATGCGTGGCATGCGTCGTTCACACGATGCGCTAACTACAGCTGCACTTTCTGTAGACGCAACTTCAGGTGAAACTCACCTACGTCACAACGTGACTGCCGAAGGTTTCTACCGCGGCAAAAAGGTTATCAACAAGTAAGGTTGACCTTTGCAAAATCTAACCGTTGCGCTTGATGCAATGGGCGGGGACTTCGGTCCTCGTGTAACAGTGCCTGCCGCCGTGCAGGCACTGTCGTATTTCCCAGAGCTAAAAGTCATTCTCATAGGTGATCGAAATGCGATCACATCTCAATTATCTTCATTAGGTCGAATGCCTGATTCTCGTTTGAGTATCCAGCATTGTGATCGAGTCATTTCCAATTCTGAAAAACCTTCACTAGCCTTACGTAATAGTCAGGGTAGTTCTATGCGTGCTGCTATCGATTTGGTTGCCGAATCACAGGCTGATGCTTGTGTGAGTGGTGGTAACACTGGCGCACTGATGGCGTTATCTCGTTTCAGACTCAAACTCCTTCCCGGTATTGATAGGCCTGCATTGGTTTCAGCTTTGCCTACTGCTTCTGGCAATCGTACATGGATGCTTGATTTAGGAGCGAACGTTTCTAGTGACGCAGATTCACTGTTTCAGTTTGCTGTAATGGGCAGTGCATTAGCGGAACAACATTTAGGTCGCGCTCCACGTATCGCTATCTTGAATATCGGTGCCGAAGAAATCAAAGGCAATGACCTTGTGAAACGATGCGCGGAAATGTTGTCTAATACTCAGTCTGTGAACTTCATAGGCTATATTGAAGGTAATCAATTACTTCAAGATGCTGCTGATGTCGTCGTATGTGATGGTTTTGTGGGCAATGTCTGCTTAAAAACGTGCGAAGGTACGGCTCAGCTCTTTATTGATAAGCTAAAAACGCGCATGATGGCTTCAACAATAAAGGGTTGGATCGCCAGAATGTTGTTTTCTGAGCTATTTACTGAATTAAAAACCTTGAACCCCGACCAGTATAACGGCGCAAGTTTGTTAGGATTGCGCGGCATTGTCATTAAAAGTCATGGAAGTGCTGATGTGTCTGCAGTCGTCAACGCGATTGGTGAAGCAGTACACGAGGTCAAACGACAAGTCCCCAGCCGCATTAGCGATCGTTTGGAAGCGGTTTTACTCGAGAGGCATTATTAGTCTTCATGTATAGCAAAATTTTAGGTACTGGCAGCTACTTGCCATCTCAGGTGCGTACTAACGCAGACTTAGAGAAAATGGTAGAGACTAGCGATGAGTGGATCGTTGCTAGAACAGGTATTAAAGAGCGTCGTATTTCAGCGGAAAACGAAACCGTTGCGGATATGGCGTTTTACGCTGCTGAGAATGCCATTGAGATGGCAGGTATCGACAAAGAAGATATTGATTTAATCATCGTTGCGACAACCAGCAGTAGCCATACATTCCCGTCTTCGGCATGTCAGGTACAAGGTAAGCTTGGTATCAAAGGCTGCCCTGCGTTTGATTTAGCTGCGGCGTGTTCTGGCTTTGTCTATGCACTGTCTGTTGCTGATCAACATATCAAGACTGGTATGTGTAAAAACGTTTTGGTAATCGGTGCGGATGCACTGTCAAAAACCTGTGATCCGACTGACCGCTCTACTATCATCTTATTTGGTGATGCTGCAGGCGCGGTGGTTGTAGGCGCAAGCGAAGAGCCAGGTATTTTGTCTACTCACATTTACTCTGATGGTAAATATGGTGAGCTTCTAAGCCTAGAAGTTCCAGAGCGTGGCGGTGATGCAGACAAATGGCTGCACATGGCGGGCAACGAAGTATTTAAAGTGGCGGTAACTCAGCTTTCTAAGCTAGTTAAAGACACATTAGCGGCGAACAATATGGATAAGTCAGAGCTTGATTGGTTAGTTCCACACCAAGCGAACTACCGTATTATCTCGGCAACCGCTAAAAAGCTGACGATGTCGCTTGATCAAGTTGTGATTACTCTTGATAAGCACGGCAATACGTCGGCAGCAACCGTACCAACGGCCCTTGATGAGGCTGTTCGCGACGGGCGAATTAAACGTGGTCAAACGCTTCTACTCGAAGCATTTGGCGGCGGCTTCACTTGGGGTTCTGCGTTAGTTAAATTCTAACTCCAAGCGATAATCAACAAACAAGGCACATAACTTATGTGCCTTATTCAATTTTTTGCTTTGCTTAAAGGAAAATTACAATGAGCAAATTTGCTATCGTATTCCCAGGCCAAGGCTCTCAAGCTATCGGTATGCTTGCTGACCTAGGCGAACAGTATGATGTTGTTAAAAAGACATTTGCTGAAGCTTCAGAAGCACTTGGTTACGATCTATGGGCATTGGTTCAAGATGGTCCAGTAGAAAATCTAAATGAAACTTTCCGTACTCAACCAGCTCTACTCGCTGCGTCTGTTGCAATCTGGCGTGTATGGCAAGAGCTTGGTCTAGAGCAACCTGCAAACCTAGCAGGCCACAGCCTAGGCGAATACTCTGCACTCGTGTGTGCGGGTGTTATCGACTTTAAAGAAGCGATCAAGCTGGTTGAGCTACGTGGTCAACTGATGCAAGAAGCTGTTCCTGCGGGCGTTGGTGCAATGTACGCAATCATCGGTCTAGATGATGAAGCGATTGCTAAAGCGTGTGAAGAAGCGGCACAAGACGAAGTTGTGTCTCCAGTTAACTTCAATTCACCAGGCCAAGTTGTTATCGCGGGTAACAAAGCAGCAGTAGAGCGTGCTGGTGCACTGTGTAAACAAGCAGGCGCTAAACGTGCTCTTCCTTTACCTGTATCTGTGCCGTCTCACTGTGCCCTTATGAAGCCTGCAGCAGACAAGCTAGCGGTTGCTCTAGAAGCTCTAGAGTTCAACGCACCAGCACTGCCTGTTATCAATAACGTCGATGTTATTGCTGAAACAGACCCTGCAAAAATCAAAAGTGCACTTGTTCGTCAGCTATACAGCCCAGTTCGTTGGACTGAAGGTGTACAAGCGATGAATGAGCAAGGCGTTGAAAAGCTACTAGAATTAGGCCCAGGTAAGGTTCTTACTGGTCTAACAAAACGTATTGTTAAAACTATGACAGCTGCTGCAGTTAATGACACTGCATCATTAGACGCTGCTAAGTAAATAACCAATTAATAGAGAAGTTATGATGAATTTAGAAGGCAAAGTTGCACTAGTTACAGGCGCAAGCCGTGGCATCGGTCGTGCAATCGCTGAGCTTTTAGTTGAGCGTGGTGCTAAAGTTATCGGTACTGCTACGTCTGAAGGCGGCGCTGCTGCAATCAGCGAGTACCTTGGTGAGAACGGTAAAGGTCTTGCTCTTAATGTCACTGATGTTGACTCAATTGCTGCTACACTGAAAACCATCAACGATGAATTCGGTGCGATTGACATTCTGGTTAACAACGCAGGTATCACTCGTGATAACCTTCTCATGCGTATGAAAGACGATGAATGGAATGACATCATTGATACTAACCTAACGCCTATCTTCCGCATGTCTAAAGCTGTATTGCGTGGCATGATGAAGAAGCGTCAAGGCCGTATCGTAAACGTTGGTTCTGTAGTAGGTACTATGGGTAACGCTGGTCAAGCTAACTACGCAGCAGCAAAAGCTGGTGTGATTGGTTTCACTAAATCAATGGCTCGTGAAGTTGCGTCTCGTGGTATTACAGTGAACACTGTAGCGCCAGGTTTCATCGAAACAGACATGACTAAAGCGCTAAATGATGACCAACGTGCAGCAACTTTGGCGAATGTACCAGCAGGTCGACTAGGTGACCCTCGCGAAATCGCTGAAGCTGTGGTATTTTTGGCGTCACCTGCGGCAGCTTATATCACAGGTGAAACACTTCACGTCAATGGCGGTATGTACATGGTGTAAATTATGTGCAACATTTGTGCATGATTTAAGTCAAGATCATACGTAATTTCGGTTAAAATCGTGAAAATTGTGGTTTGACCAGAAAAGTTGACCTTGCAACTTTCAATAGATTGAATAAACTACGGAAAACATCGCATAAAGCGAACTCTGTAAAGGAAAAGAAAAAATGAGCAACCTCGAAGAACGCGTAAAGAAAATCATTGTTGAACAGCTAGGTGTAGACGAAGCTGAAGTTAAAAACGAAGCTTCTTTCGTTGATGACCTAGGTGCAGATTCTCTAGACACAGTTGAGCTAGTAATGGCTCTAGAAGAAGAATTCGACACTGAAATCCCAGATGACGAAGCTGAGAAAATTACTACTGTTCAAGCTGCTATCGATTACGTAACTAGCGCTCAGTAATAATCTCTCCCAGGCGGTCACCTTGACCGCCTGTGTTTTATCTAACTCATCTATCCTCATCTTAAATCACCTCAATCCCCGGAGTGTAATATCGTGTCCAAGCGTCGTGTAGTTGTCACTGGCATGGGTATGTTGTCGCCGGTAGGCAACACTGTAGAATCTTCTTGGAAAGCCCTGCTAGCTGGTCAAAGTGGTATCGTTAATATCGATCATTTTGATGCAACCAATTTCTCAACTCGTTTTGCAGGTCTAGTTAAAGACTTTAACTGCGAAGAGTATATGACTAAAAAAGATGCTCGTAAGATGGACTTGTTCATCCAGTACGGCGTCGCAGCAGGTATTCAAGCTTTAGATGATTCAGCCCTAACTATTACTGAAGAAAACGCTCCTCGTGTAGGCGTTGCTATCGGTTCTGGTATTGGTGGTCTTGGTTTGATCGAAGCCGGTCACAAGGCTCTAACTGAAAAAGGCCCTCGTAAAATCAGCCCGTTCTTCGTACCGTCGACGATCGTGAATATGATTGCGGGTCACATGTCTATCATGCGTGGCCTACGCGGTCCAAACATCGCGATCTCTACAGCATGTACGACTGGCCTACATAACATTGGCCACGCGGCTCGTATGATTGCATACGGCGATGCTGACGCAATGCTAGCGGGTGGTGCTGAAAAAGCATCTACACCACTAGGTATGGGCGGTTTTGGTGCGGCTAAAGCACTGTCTACTCGTAACGATGAGCCTCAAAAAGCTTCTCGTCCATGGGACAAAGGCCGTGACGGCTTCGTTCTTGGTGACGGTGCAGGCATGATGGTTCTTGAAGAGTATGAACATGCTAAAGCTCGTGGCGCTAAGATTTACTGTGAGCTAGTTGGCTTCGGTATGTCGGGTGACGCTTACCACATGACATCTCCAAGTGAAGATGGCTCTGGCGGTGCACTAGCAATGGAAGCGGCTATGCGTGATGCTGGCATTACTGGTGAACAAATCGGTTATGTTAATGCGCACGGTACTTCGACTCCTGCAGGTGACGTAGCGGAAGTTAAGGGCATCAAGCGTGCTCTTGGCGAAGCAGGCAGCAAGCAAGTCTTGGTTTCTTCTACGAAATCAATGACAGGCCACCTTCTAGGTGCTGCAGGTTCTGCTGAAGCGATTATCACAGCGATGTCTCTAATTGATCAAATTGTTCCACCAACAATCAATTTAGATGATCCCGAAGAAGGCTTAGATATTGACTTAGTACCCCACACTGCGCGTAAAGTTAGCGGTATGGAATATGCTGCATGTAACTCATTCGGTTTCGGTGGTACAAACGGCTGTTTGATCTTCAAAAAGATTTAATCATCTTATTATAGGTGTAAACATTCGTAGATAGTCATAATTAGACTTGTTTTTAAACGGCTTGATGCTTTAGCATTGAGCCGTTTCTTTTTATGGGGAAAAACATGTTTTGGGTTGATGGAAAAAGCCAGCAAACTGTCGATATCTTGGATCGTTCGTTTCAGTACGGGGATGGTTGCTTTACCACCATGCTTGTCCAAGAGGGTCAGGTTCAGCATTTTTATGATCATCAATGTCGTGTCGACGAATGCCTTAAAGCGTTACGTATTCCAACACTTGATTGGGATGTTGTTAGCCTTTGGATCGATAATGCACTTCAACATATCCAAGATGACGATCTTCATGGAACAAAGAGCCTTTATGGTACAAAGATCCTCCATGATACAAACAAGCCTCATAATCAAAAAGCTGGGATAAAGCTACACGTTAGCCGTGGGGCCGGCGGTCGTGGCTACAGTACCAAGAATATCGCCAAGCCAACGATAACCATCAGTACATTTGATTTCCCTAGTCATTATTCAGCGTGGCAAGATTCTGGTGTAGAACTCGGTATCTGCCAACAAGCACTAGGTTTGAGCCCATTGCTCGCAGGCCATAAGCACAATAATCGTCTTGAGCAAATCTTGATGAAAGATGAAATGGATCAGGCCGATGAAGCTGATGGTGTAGTTCTTGATATCTCGGGCAATGTGATTGAAACCACCATGGCCAATCTATTTTGGCGAAAAGGTCAGATGATATATACACCTCAACTCACGCAAAGTGGTGTGGCGGGGGTTATGCGTAAGCAAGTGTTAACCGCGCTGAATCAAGCTGAACTTTCCGTTACAATTAGTGACTACTGCTTATCTCAACTCATGCAAGCTGATGAGATTTTCATGACCAACTCCATCTTAGGGGTTGCCCCAGTTACCCGTATTAGTGATACCCAATTCAACATTGGAACCGTTACTCGTAGCCTTCAAGGACAACTAAACTCGTGATCAAAAAGTTATTTATTTTTATTATCTTGTGCCTAATTGCAGCCGCTGCTGCTGGTTTTTATGTTTACAACCAAGCGCAAGATAACCTGAAACAAGTTATTCAATTAGAAAAACCGCAGGTGGTTACCGTTGCTTCAGGTAGCAGCTTTAACCGTGTTCTAGCACAGTTGATTAACGAGGGGCTTTTTGAGGCTTCTCCTTACGAGAAATTAATCCGTAAGTTACATCCTGAGCTTGTAGACGTAAAAGCGGGTACATTCCTGCTTGAACCCGGTTTAACCCTAGAGCAGGCGCTACAAGTGCTTGTCGAAGGGAAAGAGCACCAATTTACCATTACCTTTGTAGAAGGCAGTCGTTTTGACGAGTGGCTTGTGCAGCTAAAAGACAACGAATTCATTCAGCAGACGTTGAATGATGTCTCTGAAAAAGAGATCGCACAAAAGCTTGGTATTGAAAATGAAAAGCTAGAAGGCCTTTTCTTAGCGGAAACATACCACTACACCTATGGCACAACGGATTTAGATTTGTTGAAACGTGCCCACCGAGATCTGATGAACGTGGTCAATGATGAGTGGGAAAATAGAGCCGATAAACTGCCTCTTAAATCGCCTTATGAAGCGCTAATTCTTGCGTCTATCATTGAGAAGGAGACTGCAGTAGCGTCAGAGCGTGAACGTGTATCTTCTGTGTTCGTTAATCGCTTGAACAAGCGTATGCGTCTGCAAACTGACCCAACGGTTATCTACGGCATGGGCGACAGTTACAAAGGCAATATACGTAAGAAAGACTTACGTACTCCAACGCCATACAACACTTATACAATGAGTGGTTTACCACCGACGCCGATTGCAATGGCGGGTAAAGCGTCTATCAATGCTGCGCTGAATCCAGAAAAGAGCAACTACCTGTATTTTGTTGCGAGTGGAACGGGCGGTCACGTATTTTCAAAGAGTTTGACTGAGCATAACCGTGCAGTACGAGCTTACTTAAAGCAATTAAGAAAAAACAAATAAAGAAATAATTATGAATCAGTCGAAATTTATCGTAGTTGAAGGCCTTGAAGGTGCTGGCAAAAGTACAGCAATCAATGCCATCGTTGAGACATTAAAAGCATCGGGTGTTGAAGATATCGTCAATACTCGTGAGCCGGGTGGCACTGTCTTAGCTGAAAAGATGCGTTCATTGGTTAAAGAAGAGCACGAAGGTGAGAAGCTTCAAGATATGACGGAACTATTGCTGATGTACGCGGCACGTGTTCAATTAGTCGAGAACGTCATCAAGCCCGCATTAGACAGCGGTCAATGGGTGTTGGGTGATCGCCATGATATGTCATCTCAGGCTTATCAAGGTGGTGGTCGTCAGATCGCACGCACGACTATGGAATCACTGAAAGCAACCACGCTAGGCGGCTTTAAGCCAGATCTAACGCTATATTTGGACCTAGACCCTAGAGTAGGACTAGAGCGTGCCAGAGGCCGTGGTGAGCTTGATAGAATTGAAAAGATGGATATCTCCTTTTTTGACCGAACGCGTGAGCGCTATCTAGAAATCGCAGGGCAAGACGATTCTGTACTCGTGATTAATGCACAGCAAGAAATTGAGCAAGTAGCCGCTGATATTAAAGTCGCGCTCAGTGCTTGGCTCAATAAACAGTAGGTAGTCATGGCTGAAGTGTATTCTTGGCTCACACCGGTATGGAGTGAGTGGAAAAAAAGTCTCGATGCAGAGCGTTTTCCTAACTCTGTGATTGTTAATGCACCGGAAGGGCTCGGCGTTGATGCGCTGATTAGCCAACTTACCGATGCATTGATGTGTACTAATTACGAAAGCGAGTCGTGTGGATTTTGCCACAGTTGTGAATTGATGAAATCGGGGAGTCATCCGGATTTCCATGTGATTGAACCTGAGAAAGAAGGTAAATCGATTACCGTTGACCAAGTACGTGCGAGTAACCGCTGGGCTCAACAATCGTCCCAGTTAGGTGGTTTGCGCGTTATCTTGCTTAACCCTGCCGAGGCGATGAACGAATCGGCGTCGAACGCATTGCTGAAAACTCTAGAAGAGCCATCAAGTAAGTGCATCTTCATTCTTTCTACTCGTAACAGTAATCGCTTAATGCCGACTATTATTAGCCGCTGTCAGCAATTCAATGTGGTTAGCCCACAGTTGGATACTGGATCGACTTGGCTAGATGGGGAAGTAGGTAAAGCGGTTCCGCAGTATATTCTAGCGCTCAATGACAACGCGCCTTTGAAAGCGAAAGCCATGTTTGAGCAAGGCGGTGTTGAAGCCTCAACAAAAGTGCTCGATGGCTTTGTCAATGTAATCAAAGGCACTCAACCTGACATGCTGAAGTTTTCCACAGAGCTTAGTAAAGACCCTTTGGTTCAACTAGGCTGGCTATGGCACTTACTGTCTGACGTGCAAAAGCTGCATTTTGCTTTGGCGAATCAGGCGATGACTCCGAGTGCGAAAGCTTTGGTTGAGGTAATGTCTTATCAAAGTGCTTACGCAGCATCGAATAAACTGTTGATATTGATTGAGCAGTTAAAGCAACACCCCGGGCTCAATACGGAGCTACTCATAATGAACTGGCTGATTGCCACTTGCGAGGAAACATGTTCGTAGATTCCCACTGTCATTTAGACAAACTGGATTACCAAGATTTACACACCAGTGTAGAAGACGTGGTTAATAAGGCGAAGGCAGCAAACGTAGACCAACTGCTTTCTGTCGGTGTGACATTAGACTCGTTTGAAAATATGCTTGAGATGATCTCGCCGTTCGATAACGTTAAAGCTTCTTGTGGCGTTCACCCTCTCGATGTAGAGAGCGATTTCTGTCTAGAAAGAATGCGTGAGTATGCGAGCAATCCAAAGGTTGTGGCGATAGGTGAGACAGGCTTAGATTATCACTACCAGCCAGAGACGGCAGAACTACAACAGCTTAGGTTTAAGCAGCACGTTGAGTTGGCTGTTGAGCTTAATAAACCTTTGATCATCCACACGCGTAACGCGCGTGAAGATACGTTAGCTATTTTACGCGATGGTGGAGCAGAGAAGTGCGGCGGTGTGATTCATTGCTTTACTGAAGATCAAGCGTTCGCCGAAGCGGCAATGGAGTTAGGTTTTTATATCTCGATCTCAGGTATTGTGACCTTTAAACAAGCCACAGAACTTAAAGATGTTGTGAAAAACCTACCGCTAGATAGGTTGCTGATCGAGACGGATTCGCCATACTTGGCTCCAATTCCATATCGAGGTAAACAGAATCAGCCTGCATATGTAGTCGAAGTAGCGGCTTATATCGCGCAGTTGAAAGGGCTGTCAATGAAAGAGGTTGCTGAACAAACAACCAAAAATTACCGAAAACTTTTTTTGCGATAAAAAACTAACTAAACAAATAAAAGGGAGCGAAAGCTCCCTTTTTGTGTTTTTGATCACCAAAAGTACGTTTTTTTTTAATGTTTACTAATTATGTTGAACTTGAGAGCACTATTTACATCATTTGTAATTTTGTTACTAAAAATAACATTAGCTCCTATTTTATTTACCCAGTAAAATAATACACCCATCAAAAAATGTATTTATATTTCAATGATTTAATGTCTTGTAAAGCATTGCATTTCTAGATTTGACATGTGATCCAAGACGTGTTTTGAAACTAAATTTCGTAAGTGACTAGAAAGTTAGTTCCGCATCAATATATATTTAGCGGCAGAAAATATAATGCAATACATGGTTACATTTTCACTGGGTGCTAACATATAGGCTACGGGGGTGTGCCGTTAGAACCCATATAATTATTTTATCTTTATCAGGAGCATAAACATGTTTAAGAACCTTTTTGCTAACCTGCAGAAAGTTGGTAAGTCTCTGATGCTACCAGTATCAGTTTTACCAGTTGCGGGTATTTTGCTAGGTGTCGGTGCAGCAGACCTTCCTTTCATTCCAGAAATTGTTTCAAACTTAATGGAACAAGCGGGTGGTTCAGTATTCGGTCAAATGGCACTACTGTTCGCAGTAGGTGTAGCACTTGGCTTTACTAATAACGACGGTGTAGCTGGTCTAGCTGCTATCGTTGGTTACGGCATCATGACTGCTACACTTGGCGTAATGGCTGGTGTAATGGGCGTTGATAAAATCGATACTGGTGTACTAGGTGGTATCCTAGTCGGTGGTGTTGCTGCTTGGGCATTCAACCGTTTCTTCCGTATTCAACTACCAGAGTACCTAGGCTTCTTCGCTGGTAAGCGTGCCGTGCCAATCATCACAGGTTTCTCTGCGATTGGTCTAGCAATCCTACTATCTGTAGTATGGCCACCAGTTGGCGGCGCTATCTCTGCGTTCTCTGATTGGGCTGCTCACCAAAACCCACAAGTGGCGTTTGGTATCTACGGTATCGTTGAGCGTTCTCTAATTCCATTTGGTCTTCACCACGTTTGGAACGTACCTTTCTTCTTTGAAGCTGGTACTTGTGTAAACGCTGCTGGCGAAACTCAAAACGGTGTTCTTACTTGTTACCTAGTTGCTGATGACGCATCTCGTGCAGCGGGCAATGGCTTCGGTCAGCTAGCTGGTGGTTACATGTTCAAGATGTTCGGTCTACCTGCTGCTGCAATCGCAATTGCACACTCAGCTAAGCCTGAAAACCGCGCTAAAGTAATGGGCATCATGGCTTCTGCTGCGTTGACTTCATTCCTAACGGGTATCACTGAACCAATCGAATTCTCATTCCTATTCGTTGCTCCAGTACTGTACGCAATCCACGCTCTACTAGCTGGTTCTGCATACGTTCTTGCGAACACTCTAGGTTTTGTACACGGTACATCTTTCTCACACGGTCTAATCGACTTCCTAGTTCTATCTGGCAACGCGTCTAAGATGGGACTAATGGTTGTATGTGGTATTGGTTACGCTGCAATTTACTACATTGTATTCCGCACTGTGATTAAAGCACTTGACCTTAAAACTCCAGGTCGCGAAGACGAGTCAGAAGACGACATCGTTGCAACTGGTACTGAGCTTGCTGGTGAGTTAGTTGCTGCATTCGGTGGCAAAGCGAACATCACTGGTCTTGACGCTTGTATTACTCGTCTACGTGTAGCCGTTGCTGATACAGAAGCTGTTGACCAAGACAAACTGAAGAAACTAGGTGCTGCAGGTGTTGTTGTAGTTGCTGGTGGCGTACAAGCTATCTTCGGTACTAAGTCTGACAACCTTAAGACAGACATGGATGAGTGGATTCGTAACAACGGTTAATTCACTGATTCAATAAATTGAAAGGAGGCCGAAAGGCCTCCTTTTTTGTTTTCTGCTCTATGAAAGACCTTTCTGCGTTTAATCCCCATCAACTCAGAGAGTTACCGCTCAACTCGATCAATTGATGGTCGTTCCCAAATTTTTCGTGTCTTTTATCTTTTACCTAGCGATGACACCTTTCGCTGAGATTCCAGTAAACTCCCTTTTTTAAACACAGTCTGAGAATATTATGAAACATCGTTACTTGATCGGCCTTATGTGCTGCAGCGGAGCCTCGTTTGCTCACGCTTCTGAAGCCCCAGCTTTGGAAGTTGGACTCGCCATCGACCAAGACCTGAGTGTCGTTGTGGAATTTGATCAGAAATACCGTGCTACGATTGGCAATGACGGCGCTGCATTTGACTATATTTTTAAGCGTGGTCAATTCGAGACTGAAGCTCCGTTGAGCTGGTATGTGGGTGCTGGTGCTTGGGCTGAATGGAATGACGACTTTGGTTTGCGTTTGCCGTTAGGCGTGAAAGTGAATTTCTATGAAGGTTGGAATGCTTACGCACAAGTTCACCCTGAGCTCGACATGTACAAAGGTGTTGAGTTACAAGTAGGCGGCGCACTAGGTGTGACCTACAAGTTCTAAGTTGAACTGAAAACCGTTTTTATAATGAAAAAGCCAGCATCAAGCTGGTTTTTTCATTTCCTTAGAATACTTCTAGTCTAAAGACTGATTGATCCAATATGGGGACTCAACTTAGAAGGTAAAACTCAATCCGACATTGGCTTGGAATTGGTTCATCCAGTCAGTATCAAAGCGGATGATACAGTCTTGGCCATTGCTCGGTACGTTACAAACACCAGAGGTGTCGTTGTCGACCACAGTACCTAGCCAACGTAATTGTGTATTTAACGCTAAGCGGTTACTGAATTTGTACTCTAAGCCACCAAAGATAGAAGTTGAGAACCCATATTTATCTTTCGCCCAATCTACATCAACGTAAGAAGCACCAAGACCTAACCCTAGATATCCTGACAACGCAGAGGATGCAGGGTAGTAGATACTGCTTTGAAAGTGCAGGTATTGAATTGAGGAGCTTAGATTGAGCGTTTCTAACTCAGAGCTCTGATTGGAATAGAAAAAGCCGATACGACCTTTCTCAAGCGGAGTTTCAATGGCGAAGGTGAAGTTTTCTGAACCTTCCATATCATAAGTATTACCATCCTGGTCTTCGACGCTACCACCACCTGTATAACCAATCATCGGAGTGATAATAATTTCCGGTGCTGCATACAAGTTTGAAGCGGAAATGAGCGCAACAAGCGCAATCATATTTGCTTTGTTATTCATGAGTATATCCTTATCCATACACTTACTAATTGTGATGGTTACATCAATATTGTGCGACTAATTTCGACGATTCTTGAAGATACTTCACACACCTGATAATACTTAAATAGAGACTCGACAAATTAATAATAAGCCTGAGGTGTTTATGGACCATAATCTGAAAAATGCGCTACAAATAACAGTAGTAATCTACACCATCATCCTTTCATTTGGCTTTATTGCGATTGGTAGCTAATACCATCTATTGCGAGGCTGAGTTTCTATACTCAGGGAATAATGAATAGTGGGATTATAACCAATATTGATTCGGCAATAGACTTAGATTACTACGCTAAGTTTATTGCTGGAAAAACAGCACTGGTTGCCCAAGGCGGCGGACAGCGAAGTATTTTTACGGCTGGTGTGCTGGACGCATTTCTTCTTTCTAATTTTGACCCTTTCGACGAATTCTTTGGCACCTCAGCGGGTGCGCTTAATTTGTGTGCCTATCTGTGCCGTGATAAAGGGCTAGGTCGTTCTTTCGTTCTTGATTTAACGACGGCTCCAGAATTCTTCAATCTTTTCTCTTATATACGAAAGCGACAGAACTTAGGTTTAGAGTGGGCCTTAGAGCAGATCATGGCTTACCCATACAAGCTTGATCTTGATTTGGGACGACAAACCTTAGGTGATCGCCATTTCTCTGCGGCAGTAACGGATTCTAAAGATTTACGAGACCATTATTTTCCTCTGATGGGAGAAGACTGGTACAAAGTGATGATTGCGACCTGTGCCATCCCTCGTCTGTACAATGATGAAATCTTCATTGGTGACAGTGCTTATGTTGACGGTGGCGTGTCTGCGTCTATTCCTGTGCAAGAAGCATGGCGTAGGCAAGCTCGATCGATAGTCGTGATACGTACTGAGCCTGTATTGGAAGAGGGAGCCGAGCTATCCAAGGAGATTCAAGGTAAACATGCCTTAATGAAAGCACCTAAGCCTATATCGGCTGAGGAGTTGGAATGGTTCCGTGAGTCGTTTGATAGTGTGCAAGATCATTGGCAACAAAAAGTAGAACAATGGAAAACCGATTGGACGTCATTCTTTCAGCAGCAAATTCTCCGTTCAAAGGAGCAAAAGCGCGATAGAGGGCACCTTGACCTGCTCAATGGTGGACGATGGCTATTTGGTGCTGATGATATTTATCGTTTAAGTCATTTGATTGGCGATAAGTTTGATTCTGGCTTAGCTGACATGTTGATGGTTCATTATCAGACCTACTCATTAACTCAGAACTTTTTGAACTCTCCACCGGACGATGCGTTTGTTGTTCAAATTGCACCCAGCAAACCGCTTAAGTCGAGCTCTTTGATGAGTGACAAGGAAGATTTGTTGTACGATTACGACTTAGGTTTAGAGGCGGGTTACCGATTTGTAGAAACCTATACTTCAACGGAAAACGCTCGCAGCTCACATATGCCACAGTTGGCGACTTGCGCTGTTGATAAATAATATTCGAAATTGCTAAGTAATATTCGAAATTGATAAGTAATACTCGAATTTGAAAGTTAGTACGCAATGAGCTAACAAGGTTCTGAAGTGAAAAAGGGTTACTGAACTTAGTTCAATAACCCTTTTTTGATCTTGGCTGGGTCGCTGATCAACGAACTGACCTAATCAAACACTAACTGATTAAGTGACAGGCAAGATTCTCATACAGTTGGTTGATCCTGCCACGTCCATAATGTCGCCTTGAGTGACGATCACGAGATCGCCAAACTTAAGATGCTCTTTCTCTTTTAGGCAAGTGAGCGTAGATAGGGCAATGTCAAAGCTATCCTCGGCTTCTGTCTCGAAGTAGATAGGTGTCACACCGCGGTATAAGGTGCAGCGATTAAGTGTTCCTTCGTTACGAGACAGCGCGTAGATAGGCATATCAGCACTTAGACGAGACATCATCAGTGCAGTACGGCCTGACTCGGTGAGAGTGACTACGCCCTTAATGCCTTCCATATGGTTTGCAGAATAGATGGTTGCCATCGACACGGTTTCTTCAGCGGTGACAAAAGTACGGTCAATACGGTAATTAGATTGGTTATTAATGCCCGCCATTTTCTCTGCGCCAATACAGACTTCTGCCATCGATTTTACGGTTTCAACCGGATAATCACCGGCAGCGGTTTCACCTGAAAGCATGACCGCATCTGTTCCATCAAGTACCGCATTGGCAACGTCCATCACTTCGGCACGGGTTGGCATTGGTGCTGAGATCATTGATTCCATCATCTGAGTTGCGGTGATGACGGTTCTGTTAAGCGCTCTAGCACGGCGTATAAGCTGTTTTTGTACTCCGACCAATTCAGGGTCGCCAATCTCTACTCCGAGGTCACCACGAGCCACCATGACCACATCTGAGGCCATTATGATGTCATCCATGTTCTCAACAGTGGCTACCGTCTCTGCTCGCTCTACTTTTGCTACAAGGTGAGCTTCTAAGCCCGCTTCTCGTGCAAGCTGACGAGCGTAGTGCATGTCTTCACCATTACGTGGGAAAGATACGGCTAGGTAATCCACTTTGATTTGGGCTGCGGTGACGATGTCGCGCTTATCTTTTTCTGTCAGCGCTTCTGCGGAAAGGCCACCGCCTTTTTTATTGATGCCTTTGTTATTTGACAGTGGACCGCCAATGATGACTTCGGTATGAACGCGACAGCCTTCCACTTCGGTCACTTTCAGCTGAACACGACCATCGTCGAGTAACAGGATGTCGTTAGCTGAAACGTCGTTAGGTAATTCTTTATAATCAAGACCGACCGCTTGTTGGTTGCCTGCACCTAAACCTAGGCTACTGTCGAGAGTGAATTTGTCACCCACAGCAAGTTGGATTTTACCATCTTTGAATGTCGATACTCGAATCTTGGGGCCTTGTAAGTCACCGAGAATAGCGATTTGAGTGCCAAGTCTTTTTGCAATTGCTCTGACGTTTTCTGCGCGTTGTATATGGTCGTCGCTGGTGCCGTGAGAGAAGTTCATGCGGACGACATTGGCACCGGCTTTGATGATCTCTTCAAGCACGTTACCTTTATCAGTAGAAGGGCCTAGCGTTGTGACGATTTTCGTTTTTCTTAATTCGGCTGTCATGAATACTCCTAGAGTGAGGCCAAGTAATCTTTTAAAAGACTGAATTAAGTATATGCATTAATTGATTATTTATTGGGAGCTAGGGAGATATTTCATTATTTGTCTCTAATTATTGAATTCAGGGCTCAATAACGATGTTTTATTCTGAAAATTAAGTCTCAATTTATCGATTTTGGTGTTAATTTTCCTCGAACTATTTGACTCGATACACAAAGATTCATGTATATACGTGATACTGGTCACGGCGATATACCAAGTGACTTCACAATTACTTCGCAAAGTAAAAAAATTAACTCGTTGATGATTTCTGGAGCGTAAAATGTACATGGCTCAACCGGGCCATATTGATCATATCAAACAGGTCAATGCTGGTCGTGTATATAAACTAATTGACCTTAAAGGTCCTATTTCTCGTATCGATCTGTCCAAGCAAAGTGAGTTGGCTCCGGCGAGTATTACTAAAATTACCCGTGAACTCATTGAAGCTCACCTTATTCACGAAACGACGGTTCAAGAAGCCACGACTCGTGGGCGTCCTGCTGTCGGTCTGCAAACCAATAACGAAGGTTGGCAGTTTCTGTCGATGCGTCTTGGTCGCGGATACTTGACGATCGCGCTTCATGAATTGGGCGGCGACGTGCTTATCGATACCAAGATTGATATTCATGAACGTGACCAAGATGATGTGCTTGCGCGTCTTCTACATGAAATTGATGAATTTTTCCAAACCTATGCTGAGCAACTCGATAGGGTAACAAGCATTGCGGTTACGCTACCGGGTCTTGTGAATTCTGAGCAAGGTATTGTGTTGCAGATGCCGCACTACAACGTTAAAAATTTAGCGTTGGGTCCTGAGATTTACAAAGAAACAGGTCTGCCTGTCTTTATTGCCAATGATACCCGAGCTTGGGCATTAGCAGAGAAGCTGTTTGGTCACTCACAAGACAACGATAATTCAGTTCTTATCTCGATTCACCATGGTGTCGGTGCTGGGATCATCCTTGACGGACGAGTGTTGCAAGGTCGCCACGGTAATATCGGTGAACTTGGGCATATCCAGATCGATAAGCAGGGCAAACTTTGTCATTGTGGTAACCGAGGCTGCTTAGAAACAGTCGCGAGTTCTCAGGCGATCCGTGATCAAGTGAAAGAGCGACTGGCTAATGGTGAAGCATCGTCATTAACTGTGTTTGAAGATGTCACTATTGAACAGATCTGTGCTGCCGCTGCTGATGGCGACCCATTGGCTGTTGAAGTTATTGAACAGCTAGGTCGTTACTTAGGTGCTGCGATAGCGATTGTTATTAACCTTTTCAACCCTGAGAAAATCTTGGTGGGTGGTGTTATCAATCAGGCTAAAAGCGTGTTGTACCCTGCGATTCAAAAGTGTATCGAAGAGCAGAGTTTATCGGTTTACCATCAAGATTTAGAGCTGGTGGAATCTCGATTCTATAAACAAGCAACCATGCCTGGTGCTGCGCTTGTTAAACAAGCCTTATATGATGGCCAACTGTTGATGAAAGTTGTTGAAGGTTAACGCCTTATACTCGTCTTTTAGCCTCACCCGAAATCTTTCCATGTACTTAAGCTTTGTATAACATCATTTG
Organism: Vibrio sp. NC2; assembly: GCF_025195005.1. Classification (NCBI taxonomy): domain Bacteria; kingdom Pseudomonadati; phylum Pseudomonadota; class Gammaproteobacteria; order Vibrionales; family Vibrionaceae; genus Vibrio; species Vibrio sp. NC2. Next base: position 197,374 of record NZ_JANVFC010000006.1, on the reverse strand, counting down.
TTGTACTTAGTTTAAGCATTCTGTGCATTGGCGCTTTGCTTTAACCTATTGAAGTAGGCTATTGTAGCCACAGTTATTATTTGTCACTAAGGTGTTGTATGTCTGGCGTTTTAAATTCGGTTGATCAGAGAACCAAACTGGTCGGTGAAAACCGTCTGGAGCTCTTGTTATTCAGCTTAAACAGTCGTCAACTTTTTGCGATTAACGTATTTAAAGTGAAAGAAGTCCTAAAAGTGCCAGTACTCACTCGCTTGCCGGGCTCTCACCATCATATTACGGGTGTTGCGTCTCTACGTGGTGAATCGGTGCCTGTTATCGATTTGCGCAGCGCGATTGGCTTCCCACCGTCACGAGATGAGACTCAAGAAAATAACTTGATCATCACGGAATACAACCGAACTGTGCAAGGTTTCTTGGTTGGACAAGTGCGTAATATCGTGAATACGACGTGGACTGAAATTCAGCCGCCGCCAAAGACAACGGGTCGTGCCAATTACCTGACGGCTATCACGCATATTCAAGAAGAAGAGCAGCACAAGATTGTTGAGATTATTGATGTTGAAAAGGTACTCGCTGAAATTATCGATTATGATGTTTCGATTTCTGACGGTGTATTAGATGAGCAACTTGCCAATGAAATGGTTGGACGTAATGTACTTATCGTTGATGACTCTTCAACCGCGCGTAACCAGATCAAAGGTACCTTATCGCAACTGGGCTTGAACATTATTGAATGTTGTGATGGTTTAGAAGCTCTGACCTTACTTAAGGGCTGGTGTGATGAAGGCAAAGACATCAATCAAGAAATATTGTTGATGATCACTGATGCCGAAATGCCTGAAATGGACGGCTATAAACTGACACATGAAGTGCGTACGGATCCAAGAATGCATGACCTGTTCATCACGCTAAATACTTCATTAAGTGGAAGTTTTAATGAAGCTATGGTTGAGAAAGTAGGGTGTAATCGCTTTATTTCTAAGTTCCAACCGGACCTTCTGGTTGAAGTGACTCAAGAGCGAATGCGTCAGATTTTATAATTAAGACTGCTGTACGGTTATTTTGAGTGATCTTATGGAAAACGTTTGCTAATATTCATGCAGCATATTTTTCTTAACGAAATATGCTCAACTACTAGCGTAACTTTTCACACACAATCTAAGGTAGTTCCTCTTAATGATATGGTTGACTTCTAAGGTCGTAATGACTTTGAGCTTATTACTGTATAGGGAATTTAAGAAAAGACGTACGGAAGCTGAAGTTGAGTCATAACTCAACAAATTGAATTGAAGGGAAGCTGATGCTTCCCTTTTTCGTTTCTCCGTCTATCGTTTCTTAGTCAATGAACGATAGAAAAACAGTTGGTACATCGCTAATGAAAATCCCGAGACTTGGTGTTCAAGCCAACAATCTCCTCGGTAATATCGATGAGCTTACCCGCTATTACATGCACGACTTCCCCTTCTTTTTCTAATATCCCTTGTACCTTTAAAGCCTTGGCTGTGAGGTAAGCTTGTTGTTGGGCGCGCGCGGTGGCTCCCCAGACCACAACATTAATATTGCCTGTGTTATCTTCCAATGTGACAAAGGTGACCCCAGCTGCGGTGCCGGGTGATTGCTTACCAGTGACCAATCCGACAACGGTGACCATGGATTTGTGTCTCTGTTGTATTAAGTCCTTCATGTGTGTGAATCGACCTAATCGATTGGCTTCTTCGAGCACAGTGATTGGGTGTTTGTTCAATGAAATTCCGACACTGGTGAAATCTTCGAGTAGATCTTGCATCTCACTGGGTTGATGCAATGAGAGCTCGCCATTATCATCTTCTGCATAGTCATCGACTTGGTTAAACAAAGGTAGATCAGAGGCTGAGTCCATCATTGCCCAGCGAGTCTGGAAGCGGTCTCCCGAGACGTTATGTAGCGCATTGGCCGATGCCAGTAGCTCGATATCTTTCTTATTCATCGATAACTGTTTCACCTGGCTAGGGTGGCGATAACCGGATTGTGGACGATTGGCGAGCACGCTTTGAATCCCATGTTCGCTGAATCCTTTGATTTGTCGCAGCCCTAAGCGAATCGCTAAACCATTCTGATGTTCAACGACTATGTGGTTGTCTTGTGAGGCGTTCACACATACTGGAAGAACCTCCACATTGTGCCGTTGTGCGTCTTGTACCAACTGTGAGGGGCTATAAAAACCCATAGGCTGACTATTCAGTAAAGATGCGTAGAAACATTCTGGGTAGTAACATTTCAACCAAGCTGAGCAATACGCTAATACTGCAAATGAAGCCGAGTGGCTTTCAGGAAAGCCGTACTCGCCAAAGCCGCATATCTGTTTAAAGATCTGTTCGGCAAATTCTGTCTCATAGCCACGTTTTTGCATGCCCTCGATAAGCTTGTTTTTAAACTTAAAGACGTTGCCATTTTTTTTCCAAGCGGCCATCGCGCGTCTGAGCTGATCCGCTTCACCACCTGTGAACCCTGCAGCGACCATCGCGAGTTTAATCACTTGCTCTTGAAAGATAGGTACACCCAAGGTGCGCGACAGTACCGATTCCACATCTTTAGATGGATAGCTGATTGGCTCAATACCATCTCGGCGTTTTAGAAACGGATGCACCATATCGCCTTGAATAGGCCCTGGGCGTACGATAGCGATTTGAATCACCAAGTCGTAATAAGTCCTCGGTTTAAGCCTTGGTAGCATGCTCATTTGCGCTCGTGACTCAATTTGGAAGATACCGACCGTGTCTGCCCGTTGAATCATGCCGTAAACCTGAGGATCGTCTTTGAGGCGGGTGATCTCTGCGATCGTTAGCGAGCGACCATGAATGCGTTTGATTAGGTCGAAACATTTACGAATCGCAGAGAGCATACCCAGAGCAAGCACATCGACTTTAAGCAGTCCCAAGGTTTCTAGATCATCCTTATCCCATTGAATTATGGTTCGTTCGTGCATTGCGGCATTCTCGACAGGAACCAGTTCATACAAAGGCCCAGAAGAGATCACAAAGCCACCGACGTGTTGAGATAAGTGACGTGGAAAACCGATAATTTCATTGACCAAATGGATAAACTGCTGACCTTTTAAAGAGTCGGGTTGTAGCCCCAATTGAGTGAGCTGAGCCTGCCAACCTAAGCTTTTGTCTCTGCGGTTGGTGTTCTTGATGAAGTAATCAAGTTGGGTTTCTTGTAGTCCTAACGCTTTACCGACATCTCTTACTGCACTTTTGAAGCGATATGAAATCACAGTTGCGGCAAGCGCAGCGCGTTCTCTACCGTACTTTTGATAGATGTATTGGATGACTTCTTCACGGCGTTCGTGCTCAAAATCGACATCAATATCGGGCGGCTCATCGCGCTCTTTACTGATGAAACGTTCAAACAGCACTGAGATCTGTCTTGGATCGACAGAGGTGATTTCTAGACAGTAACAGACCACGGAATTGGCCGCAGAACCTCGACCTTGGTAAAGAATGCCTTGGCTTTTGGCAAACATGACGATGTCATGAATGGTGAGAAAGAAGAAAGGGTAGTCGAGATCATCAATCAATCCGAGTTCTTTATCTATGATTTGTTGAATGTTGCTAGGCACACCTTGTGGGAAGCGAGCCCGTTTTCCCTTTTCGACCAACATGCGCAGATAACTCATGGGTGTTTCACCTTGAGGAATCAGTTCACTGGGATATTCGTAGCGCAAACTGTTTAACTCAAATTCGCACAGTTCTGAGATTCGGTTGCTCTCTTCTAGCCATTCCGCTTTGAAAATACGTGAGAGCTTATTGATGCTGCGTAAACAGCGTTCGGCATTGGCCAGTAAGTGACTGCCCACTTCAGTAATGGGTTTTTGGTACTTGATCGCAGTGAGTGAGTGCTGCAAGGGTAAGCGGTTAGCATTGTGCATCAATACACCGCCGCAAGCCGTTATCGGCAGGTGATGATGTTGTGACAGCTCAACGCAGTAATCTGTGTACTGCTGGTCGGTTTGTTTTAGGTGTCGTTGTAAGCCGATCCACAGCCGACCTGAATGATGTTGGGATAGCCATTGCCCCCAGTGCGCGTCTTCATTTTTCTGTTGAGGAAGCCAAAGAATAAAGCAGTGCTTAGCCGACATGATATCCCACTCAGAGAGCTGATAATGTCCCTTGGTGCTACGACGTCTAGCATTGGTAATAATACGACACAGCTCTGCATAGGCCGTTCTATTCGGACATAACAACACTACTTGGCACTCTTCATTTAACCAAAACATACTCCCGACAATTTGCTTGAGCGACAGTTTATGTTGCTTGATTGCAGAGTGAACCTTAACGACGCCCGCCACTGAGCACTCATCAGTGACAGCGAGTGCTTTGTAACGTAAGAAGTCGGCCTGTAAAACAAGCTCTTCTGCGTGTGAGGCTCCCTCAAGGAAGGAGTAATTACTTTGGCAAAATAGCTCTGAGTATTGCTGAGACATAACGTAATATCACTTAACCATTGCGAGTGAACATGATTGAAAAGGGATGTTGAAATTGAGTAAGTGGAACGGACGAGCTAACGAAGTTTCTTACAGACTAGCTTTCTGACTGACTTACTTTCCTACAAGCTAGCTAAATAAGCCGTGCAAAAACCACTGTTTATCTGGCGTTCTAAAGATCCATAGCCACCGACCGTTTTCGCTGTGAGCAATAAAGTAGTCACGAATGATTTTCTCGCCATCCCACCAGCCAGAAACAATGCGCTCAGGGCCTTGGGATAAGGTGACATTTTCGGTTAGGGCTTCGGGCTCTGGCAATAAAATACTGGGCCTGAGTCGCTGTTGGTTGATATTGAAAGCAGTGGTTTGTTGCTCGAACTCTGGGGGTGTTTGCCTCTTTGCCACAGACTTACTCAGTGTTGGAAGCGAGTACTGATTGGCTTTTTCTGGCCTTGGGTCGTGCTGTATTTTCGGTGTTTGAATGCAGGCTTGCCCTAACTTAGCTTGCAGTAATGAGAGCAAATCTAATGCGGCAAGTGTTCCTGTATTGCCATCAAAAAGATCACGGTAGGCCATTTGTGGTTCTCCATGACGAATTACGGAAAGGGTCAGCCCCTGAACCGGTGCCGTGATCTTCAGTGATTCTAAGGTTAGATGAGTCAGGTTCGCCCACTTTGCAGCAAGGTAATCGCCTTGTGCTGAATAGAAAGAGACAGGGTGGTCGTCTTTATCTCTCAGATGCAAAGTCAGCGTTAACTCGAAAGCAACTCGGTCGCGTAGCTTCAAAAAACACTCGAGTTGATTTAATAATTTCAGTAACGGCTTTTCGATAAACAGGATGTTTTCAATATCAAACAATAGCTCGAGATATTGCTGAAAATTCTCCGGTGGATGGTAGAAATCAATCGGGTGCTTGAACTGTCCGTTAAGGCGACCCACATAGTTCACCAAATCGATATCAAAGCGACGTGCGACCTCTTGCAAAGGCAGTTTCAATAGGTCATCCACTAAGTTAATGCCTACACGGTTCAGACGTTCCACTTGCTTAGTTGGCAGCTCGCTAGAACTCAATGCTTGTTGATTAACCCATGCTTTCATTTGCTCAACATTATTAGTGACTTGGTTGATGGATTGCTTGCCCAAAAGGACCGCAGAAAGTGGCGAGTAACCCGTCGCGAAGCTGAACTGGATATTGAGCGTTTCTAAGTGGCTTTTGAGCTCATGCCAGTAGTTATCTAGCCCATCGTAAAGTGACAGCATATTAGATGCTTTAATCAACAAACCATTCGGTGGTAGTAAAGCCATGTCAGAAGTGACCAAATACGCCCATTGAGCGATCTCTTTGAGCTTACTTTTTTCTAGCTCAATACTGTAAGGGTGGACGTGTAAGTTATGACACAGCGCCGCCGCAGACCCTAGCCCCATACCAAGTGAAATTCCCGATTGCAGCGCAGCTTGGTTAGCTTGCAGCACACGGTGATCTTTTTCATCCACGATGATAATAGGTTGCTCGTGTGACTCTTCATTAGAGTGAACTTTCTCGGAGTTTGATAGCTCAGAATTAAACAAGGTATCCAACTGCAGAGATGGAAAGTGCAGATAAAGCCACAACATACGCTAGCCTTGTTTCGCAATAGGAAAAGCCAGCACGGTGTTATTTGATAAAGCACTATGTGAACTGTCTTGAAGGGTGATTTTTTCAGTGAGTAACGGCCAATTTTGGCTCATGTCTAGAGTAAAGCTGCCATACGACCAACTGCCTTTCCTTTTTGTGACCTCAACCTTTAACCCTTGGGCGTGAGAAGATAGCTTCATGCTTAGAGAAACGGGTAGAGATAACTGATTATGGCTGGTGGCTTTAAAGTGAAATTGCAGACACTTACCGGTTTCGCTTGCTGCTTGCAGACGCTTGGTTTGGTGTATTTCTAGATCGGCTCCCCATAGCAATACCGAGTGACAGGCGCCGCTTTTAAGGCACTGCTCTGCTGCCCATAATGCATCGAGATCGCGCTGAGGTTGGATAATGAGGATGTTCTCTAGTTCAATACCTTGGCTGCTAAAAAACTCGGCACAGATCTTCCCCGGTGGGTTAATGAAGATGGCCAATTTTTGTGAGTTTTGTTGAGCTAAATAGGGTGTAAGCAGGCGAAGTTCGCCGATCCCTTGTTGCGATTCAACCTCAATAACACCATGCGTCGGAAAGCCACCATCAAGCTGTTTATCCAATTGAGAATAGCCTGTTGAAGTAGTACTTCCTTGCGTTGTTGATTGTAACCCTGTCCAGATTAGCTGGCGGTCTTGTAAGTTTTTTATTAGTTCATGCATAATTAAATACCTGTATATTTATACAGTATATTTAACAATGAAAAAGATGCAAAGAGAAATGATGAAAATTAGCGGAAGTAAGTGTTAGTTGATTGATTTAGATACAAAAAAAGCCGCTATGGAAGCGACTTTTTACTATTGATTAATGATATCAGTTACTTAGGTTGAGCATCGATACATTGGCCATTAATGTCTGTCACACTTGGGTTCATTAAGTGTAGATACAGCGGGATGATGTCGAGTGGAGTTTTCAGCTTGTTCGCATCTTCACCTGGGTACGCTTTTGCACGCATGCGAGTTTGAGTGCCGCCAGGGTTGATCGCGTTTACACGGATGTTGGTGTCTTCAAGCTCGTCCGCTAGGATTTGCATCATGCCTTCAGTCGCAAACTTAGAAATCGCGTAAGTGCCCCAGAACGCACGGCCAGAGTGACCAACTGTAGAAGAGGTGAATACGATACGACCGGCTTCAGCTTTTTTAATGACAGGCAGTAATGCTTGAGTCATTAGAAATTCAGCTTTAACGTTGATTTGCATAACGCCATCAAACGTCTCTTCATCGATTTGATCAAATGGACTTAACGTGCCAAGCACACCTGCGTTATGCAGTAGGCCGTCTAAACGACCGAACTGTGATTCAATGGTTTCAGCCATATCAATGTAGTTCTGCTTTGTTGCTCCTTTGAGGTCTAGCGGAATGATCGCAGCCTGAGGGTAACCAGCACTTTCGATTTCATCGTAAATGAATTCAAGGTTTTTAACATTGCGGCCTAACAGAATGACAGTTGCACCATGTTGAGCGAAGCTTAGTGCGGCTTGGCGACCAATGCCAGCACCGGCACCTGTAACCAAAATTACTTTATCTTTGAGGGCATCTGTAGAGATTGGGTAATCCACTGTGCTTATCCTTCTTTCTTTTATTATGTTCGTCATTCCATTGGTGTTTAATCACACAGATAAACGCAGGAATGATGAGAAATTCTTGGTAATCGTGACAAGATGGTTACAATACACTAATTCATACATTAGGGGATATGACATTGGAATTTTTGTTGGACTACGGCTTGTTTTTAGCCAAGATTGCGACCGTTGTAATCGCCATCATTGCAATTTTAGTGATTGCTAAATCGGTGGGTGGAAAATCAAGCGCGATTAAAGGTGAGCTGGAAATCACGAACCTATCTGAGCACCATAAACAGACGATTGAACAATTAGAGCACCATCTACACGATGATGCTTTCATCAAAGCCCGTGATAAAGCAGAAAAGAAAGCGGAAAAAGAAAAAGTAAAATCACGTGGCAAAGAAGTTAAAAAAGCAGCGAAAGAGGGTGAGCTTGATAGCAAGCGTGAACCACACCTATTCGTTCTCGATTTTAATGGCAGCATTGATGCGAAAGAAGTGGCTTCGCTACGTGAAGAGGTAACGGCGGTGTTGGCTGTGGCTCGTGAAGGTGATGAAGTATTGCTTAAGCTTGAGTCTGGCGGTGGCATGGTTCACGGCTATGGTTTGGCGTCTTCTCAACTCGATCGTATCAAAGCAGCAGGCCTGCCTCTGACTATCTCGGTAGACAAAGTAGCCGCGAGTGGTGGTTACATGATGGCATGTATCGCAGACAAAATTGTATCTGCACCTTTTGCTATTGTTGGCTCTATTGGTGTTATTGCTCAACTGCCAAACTTCAATAAACTGCTTAAAAAGCATGATATTGAGTTCGAACAGCTAACGGCGGGTGAGTACAAGCGCACACTTACTATGTTTGGCGAGAACAGCGATAAAGCACGCGAGAAGTTTAAAGAAGAGCTCGAAGAGACACATGGCCTATTCAAAGACTTCATCCGTGACCATCGTCCAGCACTCGATCTTGAAAAAGTAGCAACGGGTGAACACTGGTTTGGTACACAAGCACATGAGCTTGGGCTGGTGGATGAGATCAGCACTTCTGATGATTTAGTCGTAGCGGCATGTAAGGACAAAACGGTTCTAGCGATTCACTACGTACAGAAGAAAAAGCTGTCAGACAAACTAGCGGGCGTGGCAGGTAAATCTGCAGACAGCGTGCTGATGAAGCTGATTGAACGCGGCCAAAAGCCGATTGTTTAAGCTTATTTAGCTTTAGCTTTAGCTTTAGCTTTAGCTCTAGTATCTAGCTCTAGTATCTAGGTTTAGTGCCTTGCGTCTATTGAAGACGTTTGAGCCTTAAAAAGAAAGCGCATAAGTCATCAGACTTATGCGCTTTTTTATTGCTCCACTTCCGAGCGGGTGACCACTATGTTGTAGGGGGAGCGGAGTTTTATACCAAGCACTTACTTACTGTGATTGATATTAAATCTTGGCTCCATAATCATTACGTTTTGGACAAGTCGTCAGAATCTCTCTATGACCCGTATCTTTGAGCTCTTCCAAAATCACATCAAAGCCCCATAAGCGATAGAGATGTTTCATCACTTCGTCGTAGCCTTTATCAAGCGGTATACGACCGTGAGGCACATATTGCAGTGTCATCGAGCGATCACCACGAACATCGACGTTAAACACCTGAATATTCGGCTCAAGGTTACTTAGGTTGTATTGCGCCGCAAGCTTTTCACGAATCAAGCGATAGCCTGGGTCATCGTGAATAGCACTTATCTCAATGGTGTTTTTGCGGTCGTCGTCGAGCACAGAAAATAGTTTAAAGTCTCGAATGATCTTTGGTGAAAGGTATTGGCTGATGAAGCTTTCATCTTTGAAATTGTGCATGGCAAAGTGCACCGCTTCTAACCAATCACTTCCGGCTAACTCAGGGAACCACTCTTTGTCTTCATCGGTTGGTTCTTCACAGATGCGTCGGATGTCTCTAAACATCGCAAAGCCAAGCGCATAAGGGTTTATCCCGCTGAAATAAGGGCTGTTGTAGGCGGGCTGTGCGACCACGCTGGTGTGGCTGTGTAGGAATTCTAAGATGAACTTGTCACTCACCAAACCTTCGTCGTAAAGGTGGTTAAGAATGGTGTAGTGCCAGAAGGTTGCCCAGCCTTCGTTCATTACTTGAGTTTGCTTTTGAGGGTAGAAGTATTGGCTCACCTTGCGAACAATGCGAACACACTCACGCTGCCAAGGTTCAAGTAGTGGTGCGTTCTTTTCGATAAAGTAGAGAATGTTTTCTTGAGGTTCGCTAGGAAAGCGGATTTTGGTCTCTTTTTCCTTGTCTTGATTTTTAGGCACAGTTCTCCACAGCTCATTGACTTGAGATTGCAGATACGCTTCACGTTCTTCTTGCCTTGCTGTCTCTTCAGCTATGGAAATCTTCTCAGGGCGTTTGTATCTGTCTACGCCGTAATTCATGAGGGCATGACAAGAATCGAGAAGTTGTTCGACTTCGGCAACACCGTATTTTTCTTCACAATCGGTAATGTATTTTTTAGCGAATAATAGGTAGTCGATGATGGAACTGGCATCGGTCCAGGTTTGGAATAGGTAGTTGCCCTTAAAGAAAGAGTTATGGCCGTAACAAGCATGAGCCATTACGAGCGCCTGCATCGTGACCGTGTTCTCTTCCATCAGATATGCGATACAAGGATCTGAATTGATCACGATTTCGTACGCCAATCCCATCTGACCATGCTTGTAGTTTTGCTCTGTTTGAATGAATTTTTTGCCAAATGACCAGTGATTGTAATTGATCGGCATACCGATGCTCGAGTAAGCATCCATCATCTGCTCAGAAGTAATCACTTCAATTTGGTTCTGGTAAGTATCTAAACGGTAATGCTGCGCCACACGCTTAATTTCTACGTGATATTGTTCCAATAGGTTGAATGTCCAATCTGGACCATCAGGCAGCATCTTGTCGTTTCTCTTCTGTGTCGCTTTGTCTTTTTCTGCAACGTTTGATTTCGCTGTCATGGCAAGCCCCCTTACGCTGTCTCTTTCTGGAACAATTCTCTAAACACAGGAAAAATATCATCCACCGTTTTAATATTTTTCATGGCGAAGTTGTCAAAGCTACTCTCGAGTTTTTCGTATTCGTGCCAAAGTGTTTGATGAGAGCGGCGTGTTATTTCGATGTAAGAGTAATATTGGCAAGTTGGCAGAAGTGTATTGACTAATAGCTCTTTACAACGAGGAGAGTCATCAGCCCAGTTATCACCATCAGAGGCTTGTGCTGCATAGATGTTCCACTCATTTGCAGGATAGCGGTCTGCGACAATTTCCTTCATCAGTTTCAGTGCACTGGAAACGATGGTGCCACCGGTTTCTTGTGAATAGAAAAACTCGTGTTCGTCGACTTCTTTAGCCTGAGTATGGTGACGAATAAATACAACATCGACGTTTTCGTAGGTGCGATTTAGGAACAGATACAGAAGGACATAAAAGCGCTTCGCAATGTCTTTCGTGGCTTGATCCATTGAGCCAGATACATCCATTAGGCAGAACATAACGGCTTGGCTAGATGGAATAGGGCGCTTCTCGTAGTTTTTAAAACGCAGGTCGAAGGTGTCAATAAATGGCACGCTTTCAATTTTTTTACGTAACTCGGCAATCTCTTCTTTTAAACGACTTTCTTCAAAGGGTTGTGCTGGTTCCGTCATTTTAACTTGGTCAAGCTGCTCCATCAGTAGGTTAAGCTCGCGCTTTTTACCTGCTGTCATCGCGGTTCTACGAGCCAGAGATTGCTGCAGTGAACGCACGATTGCGATGTTGGAAGGAATCCCCGCGCTTTGATAACCAGAGCGATGTGTCTTCCATTCGGTGATTTTGTTGACCTGATTCTTCTCTAGATTAGGAAGAGCTAAATCTTCAAAGAGAATATCAAGATATTCATCTTTTGAAATTTGGAATGTAAATTCATCTTGGCCTTCGCCATCAGGGCTTGCGTCACCCTGGCCTGCGCCACCACCTTGACCACCACCTTTAGGACGTTCAATTTTATCGCCCGTGATGAACTGGTCATTACCTGGGTGAACGCGTTCTCTTACGCCGCCTTGACCTTGGTGAAAGCTTGGCTCTTTGATGTCTTTATGGGGAATAGTGACGTCTTCACCGGTTTCAGTATTGGTGATTGAGCGTCGGTTGACTGCATCGGCCACAGATTCTTTGATTTGCTCTTTATGGCGTCGTAAGAAACGCTGTCTATTCACAGCACTCTTATTCTTGCCATTGAGCCTCCGATCGATAAATTGTGCCATAAGAACTCCCTCTCAGCTGATGTCGCGATCCTACTTTTTATAGGTTTTAAGAGTTATTGGTTTATTAGAGCTATTCGTTTACTAGGGTATAAAGTTATTGGTTTGTACTGAGCTGCTCACTTGAGCAGCTCAGTACGGTTTGGTTATGAGGATTTACGAACTCTTAGGTACCACTCGGATAGCAGTCTCACTTGTTTCTCGGTGTAGCCTTTTTCCATCATACGAGCAACGAAGTCGTCGTGTTTTTTCTGATCATCCGTTGAGGTCTTAGCATTGAACGAAATAACAGGAAGCAGTTCTTCAGTGTTAGAGAACATTTTCTTCTCAATCACAGTGCGCAGTTTCTCGTAGCTTGTCCAAACTGGGTTTTGACCGTTATTGTTGGCTTTGGCACGAAGCACAAAGTTCACAATCTCATTTCGGAAGTCTTTAGGGTTACTGATACCGGCCGTTTTCTCGATTTTCTCTAGTTCACCATTCAGAGAAGCACGGTCAAATAGCTGGCCTGTCTCTGGATCGCGGTACTCTTGGTCTTGAATCCAGAAGTCAGCGTAGGTGACATAGCGGTCGAAGATATTCTGACCGTACTCAGAGTAAGACTCTAGGTAAGCAGTTTGAATCTCTTTACCGATGAACTCAACGTAGCGTGGCACTAAGTATCCTTTCAAGAACTCAAGGTACTTCTCAGCGGTCTCTTGAGGGAACTGCTCACGTTCGATTTGCTGTTCAATCACATAGAACAGGTGCACTGGGTTTGCGGCTACTTCGGCTTGGTCGAAGTTAAACACACGAGACAGGATCTTAAAGGCGAAACGCGTTGATAGCCCAGACATGCCTTCGTCAACACCCGCATAATCTCGGTATTCTTGGTAGCTCTTCGCTTTTGGATCGGTGTCTTTTAGAGTTTCACCATCGTAAACACGCATTTTTGAGAACAGAGAAGAGTTTTCAGGCTCTTTCAGTCTCGATAGGATGCTGAATTGCGATAGCAGATCGAGTGTGCTCGGTGAACAAGGGGCTTTGGACAGCTCACTGTGCTCAAGCAGTTTCTGGTAGATCTTAACCTCTTCAGAGACGCGCAGACAGTAAGGGACTTTTACAATGTACACACGGTCGAGGAAGGCTTCGTTGTTTTTGTTGTTACGGAAGGTCTGCCACTCAGATTCATTAGAGTGAGCCAGAATCATACCGTCAAATGGCAGTGCAGAAAGCCCTTCGGTACCGTTGAAGTTACCTTCTTGTGTTGCCGTTAGGAGTGGGTGCAAGACTTTGATTGGCGCCTTGAACATCTCTACGAATTCCATCACACCTTGGTTTGCTTTACACAGTGCACCAGAGTAACTGTAGGCATCAGGGTCATCTTGAGAAAAGTGCTCAAGTTTACGAATATCGACTTTACCTACAAGTGAAGAGATATCTTGGTTGTTTTCATCACCAGGTTCTGTCTTCGCGATCGCAACTTGGTCGAGAATCGAAGGGCGTAGTTTGATGACTTTGAATCTAGAGATATCACCACCGAAATCATGGAGGCGTTTCGCTGCCCAAGGAGACATGATAGAGCGTATGTAACGTTTCTCTATTCCGTACTCTTGTTTCAAAAGGTCGCCATCTTCGTTTACGTCGAATAGACAGAAGGGGTGATCATTCACAGGGCTTCGTTCACCATCTGCAGACAGCACATAGATCGGTAGCTTTTGCATCAGTGCTTTGAGTTTTTCAGCAAGGGAAGATTTACCACCGCCCACAGGGCCAAGCAGGTAAAGGATTTGCTTCCGTTCTTCTAAGCCTTGTGCAGCGTGTTTTAGGTAAGAAACAATCTGTTCAATCGCATCTTCCATACCGTAGAAATCTTTAAATTCGCTGTAGCGTGAGATGACACGGTTCGAGAAAATACGACTTAGATGGGGGTCTTGAGCGGTGTCTATAACCTCCGGTTCGCCGATGGCCAGTAGTAAGCGCTCAGCAGCGTTAGCGTAAGCACTTTTATCGTCTTTACACAGCCCTAAGAACTCTTGCAATGTGAGCTCTTCTTCCTTGGCTGCTTCATAACGTGATTGATAGTGGTCAAAAATACTCATAGTCACATTCCCCTTGTTAACCAGTCAAAACTGATGAGCGATTGAAAAATAGGCTCTCCCTACATTTTAAGGTTAGACCCGCTTGCACAATTTTGCTTAACAATTATGTATTTATTTACAATTTTGCGTGTGAAAAACCTAGCGAGCGCAATAGGCAACTTGAGGCGTGTAGAATCCAATTATTTTACATTCGAGGGGATCTAGCCGTTTGTTTTGTGATTTTAGGTCGCTTAATAATACTCACACTGGATTTATGTGTATTAGATGTATAACCGAGCCCTATTGATTTGCTGGAATGAAGTACCATATAATGCGCGGCGTGATCAAAAATTGCTCAATAAATAGGTAGATGTAGTGAAGAATTATGGGTTAAAAATAGTGGCTATCAGTGTTGCGTTACTGGCTTCGACAGCAACACATGCAAAAATCTCACAGTGGTCACTGGGCGTTGCCGCTTCTTATTCTCCTGCTGTCTATAAAGATACACCGTCAAACCGTGCTGTGATCCCTATGATTGGTTATGAAGGTGAGCACTTTTTCATGCGTGGATTCAGTGCGGGTTATCGCTTACTTCCTGCGGGCTCACCACAGAATATCGTGTTTCGAGCGGTTTATGATTCGAGGACATTAAAGCCGGGTGATTCTGATGACGTTGATATTCAAAAGTTAGATGAGCGTAAAGCATCAGTATTAGGTGGCATTAGCTACCAAGTGATCACCTTGGTCGGGATGTTTGAAGCGACAGCAGGCTCTGACTTAGGGTTTAGGCATAATGGTATCTATGCGGAAGCTGCATGGCGTTTACCGATTCGTCGCAATGGGTGGGCGATTACACCCTCTATTGGTTATGCTTATAACAGTGAGCGCTTGAATAACCACTTATACGGGGTGAGTTCAGCAGAAGCGTCGAGAACTAATTTGAATGAGTTCGATGCAGACTGGGATGGTCAGTACTTTATTGGTTTAGGTGGTTACTTGCATGTGACGCCAAATATCCGAGTGACTGGCGGTGTTCGTTATACCAACCTTGAAGGTGATATTGAGAACAGCCCAATACTTGAAAGTGGCATCAACATGGCCGCAAACGTCGGTGTTGCCTACGTCTTCTAGTTGCTTTGGTTTCTCTCTCTAAATGCGGACATTAACAAAGGGTTACTCATGATGAGTAACCCTTTTTATTTATGCGAAGTACCGACCGATTATTACAGTAATCAAATCAAATCAAATCAAATCAAATCAAGGAAAGGCATGACATGGCTAGATTTAGCTCCCACCAGTGACTTTTCTACAAATCAACGTACTACCAAACTCTTCACCCAGTGGTTTAAAAACTTGGGGCAGCGGTTAACGCTAAGATACCAAGAATAGCAATAACGATGATCAGCTCAATTAGTGTAAAATCTTTCTACTTCATACCTTAGAAAGTGAAACCGGCCTGTAGACCTAGAGTGCCGTCACTGCCTAGATTTAGACCACCTGAGCTGAAGTCGTACCAATCAAAACCAACACGTGCCATAAACTTCGAGTTACCAAACATTGGTTGCACTGACTTAAATTCAGCACCGATGCCGTAAGTTGCCCCCCATTCACTATTTGAATGCTTGTTATTCACTGAGCCATCTTTATCGGTGATCGTTGATTTAGAATTAAAGTTTGAGTAAGCAAGACCAACTTTACCGTAGATAGCAAAAGATTCATCGAAACTATATTTATACATTGGCGCTAGAGACATTTTGAAGTGTTGGTAATCGCCCTTGTGCTTAGTTAGGTCGCCGTTTACGTCTGAAGTAACATCGCTGATATCTGAATCGATGTAATTCATGGTTGATTCTAAATAAAATTTTGTATCAAGAACTTGTGAACCAACAGTGAATTGTGCGCCTGTGTCGTCTTCGTTAATGCCAACGCCGCCAAGTACGTACATTTCGTTAGCTGCGAAAGCTGAAGTAGACATGATAGCTAGTGATGCAAGGATGAATTTTCTCATTTTGTTTATCGCTCTGGTTAATAAATTTCGGGGAGCATTCTAGCTATCTTATTTAAAATAAAAAACACCGTTCAAAATGGATCGATGGTTTTTAATTTGTATTAAATGTTTCGAAGTAGAATTAATAAAGATGAATGACTTAATTGGTTATAAAGTCTAGGTTTGTGTTCGTTGGTTAATGGGCGATATCAGAGAAATTAATTGAAAATGGTTCAATGTTTAATATCTTATCTTCATGACTAATTGCGTTTTCTGTATATAAAGCTCACGTCATATCCATATCGCTTTATCATTCCCGGTTTCTGTTTGTATGCGAACATTAAAAAAGGGTTACTCATGATGAGTAACCCTTTTTCTTGAAACTTTTTAAAAAGTTATCGCTGATCTATTAACGTATTAAGCGCTAAAGATTTGAGATAGCTCTGTCGCACATAGGTGGTACTGACGAGGGCAGTTGCGCCATGTTGTTAGCATGCGACGGTACTTCTCTAGCATTGGCATTTGGCTATTGAAGTGGTGATCTGCTTTGTCGAATTGAGGGTAAAGACCTTCAGAATCAACAAGGAAACGCACGTAATGTACGCTCTGAGCTTCAGAAGCGATATCAAAACCTAGGAACTGTAGGCGACGTTGGTCTACTTCAGCACGTTCTTGTTCTGCAAGCATTTTGTTCGACTCTTGCATGGCATGGTACATCTCCATGATGTCGATAACTTCGCGACATTCGGCTTCAGTCAAACAGCCAAATTCTTTGTTAAGTTCACGCATTTGAAGTTCGTAACCACGCTCTACAACCGTTTGTAGACGTTGGTATTTAGCGGAGTTCTCAGGATCCATTTGAGACATTAGGTAGTATTGATTTGATAGAATTAGACGCTGAGCATTGGTCATTTCCATGGGAGGAGCCTCACTAAAAAACTAAATGTTATATTCTTTTGTTGCAGTAAGAGTAACAGCATTCCTACGAGTGGAAACATGATCTCAACACGGATTTAATATGATTTTTTGAATTGATAAACAAAAGTTGTAAAGAAAAGTGAAAGGATTATTTTAATACCAATCACAGTAAATAAGTGATCATAAATAGCGCAGGAAAAAGGCTTGAGAACAAGGCAGCTCTATTCGACAAAGAGTTTCGATAAGTGGTTATTCTACAATCAAAATTTCTAACGCAGTTATTGAGCGTTTTAACCAGCTAGGATGACCAGTTATTTACTACGATTGGTATAATCATAAAACAAAACGCCCCAATCGAAATTGAGGCGTTTAAATAGAGGTTGAGCACCGTCTTTATTCGAACTTTAGCAGTATTAGTACTTTACGTTTGAATGGTACTGGTTTAGAACAGCAACAATCTCGTCCATTTTCTCTTTGCTTGGCGGATTTGTACCTTCAAGAGGGTAGTCATAACCAAGCGCTTCCCATTTATGAGCACCAAGCTTGTGGTATGGAAGCAGTTCTATTTTCTCGATGTTATCCATGTCTTTAATGAATTCACCAAGAAGATGAGCATCTTCAGGCGTATCCGTGTAGCCAGGAACTATCACGTAACGAATCCACGTCTTCTTACCGATTTTGTGCAGGTAGCGTGCAAAATCCAGAGTACGTCTGTTTGATACGCCAATGAAATCGTGGTGTATCTCATCTCGCATATGTTTAAGATCCAACATCACTAGATCAGAGGCTTCTAGTACTTCATCGACCACTTCAGTGTGCTTACGAATGTAGCCATTAGTATCAAGACAAGTGTGAATGCCTTCAGCTTGCGCCGCTTGGAAAAAGTCACGAACAAACTCAGGTTGTAGCATCGCTTCACCACCAGAACAGGTGATACCACCGCCCGATGCCTTCATGAAATGACGGTATGATTTTGCTTCGTTGATGATCTCTTCGACCGTTACTTCCTTTCCGTCATGAAGATCCCATGTATCGCGGTTATGGCAGTACATACAACGCATTAAGCAGCCTTGAAGAAACACAATGAAGCGGATACCAGGGCCATCGACAGTACCACAAGATTCGAATGAGTGAATGCGACCAGTTGTAGACATGAGCTATTCTCGTAGAGGAATTTATACCGTTTATTTTATTACAAAAACGGTACATAAAATAGGGTCAAATGGTAACGAGACCTTTAAAAATAAAGGCAATCACCTGTGAAGATGATTGCCTTTATTAAACTTGAAAAGTAAAGGACGAAAGCCCTTACTGGTGGCTAGAAGAATGCAAACATGGTGATACCACCAGTGGTGTACACTGACTCTTTTGCTTCTTCGTAATCCGGTGTTTTTGCTGTTAGTGCAAAAGAGGCACCAACGTATTGGTTATACCAAGCCACACCAAGCACAGCAGTAGCCTGAATATTTTCTAAAGTGACATCGTATTGTTCTGGATTCGGCCAATTATCTTCGATTTCAGAACGATCGCCTTCGATAGTCAGATCGTTGAATCGGTAACGACCCTCAAGGCCAGCATAGGTAAACCAACCGCTGTTTGATGCGCCGATCATGCCCGGTTTGAAAGGGTTTTCCGTGGTGATGTTGGCTGCACCAAAGTTGCCGCCCAAGTCAGTGCCCCAACGGAACATAAAGCCAGTCGAGATATCACTTCTAAAGTTACCCACATTGATCTCTGAAACGTTAGAGATCTCGTAGTCTGTATTTGCTAGTGCTTGATTACGCATTAGGTTGAAATGACTTAAGTAACCAACGCTCCCCGCCCACTCATCATCAACTTGATATTCCCAGCCCATAGGCTCATCAGATTTAGTGATCGAGTGAACCAGCTTTTGAGCGTCTTCTGAAAGTGCGCGCTCGCCCGTGGTGCCAAATGTAATGTTAAAACGTTGGGCTTGCTGTGGGTTTAAGCTGATGTAGTTGAATTCTGTGTGTAGGTAACCTGCGTATGGGCGATCATTAGCCGATGGTGTTTCTAACTCAATGTCAGAAGGCGTATACATCTTATGGCCAATGGTGATTTCCCACTTGTCTAGAGAGCTTGCGCCCCAGTAGGAAAGACTCAATGGTTTTACCCAATTATATGGCGTAATACTTGATGATGTGTAACCCAGAAATAAGCCGTTGGTATAGTCTTGGTCGACACCAAAAATACCATCGTTATCTAAAGCAAAAGTCAGCGTAGAACGCTCAGAGGCTAAAGATGAGAAAGAGAGAAGAATCAGGGGTAAACAACGCAGGTATTTCATGGAGCAGTTACTCTTAAATTATGAACTGAGATATTACCGTAATTTAAGTGAATTTGTGGAAAAAAAGTGAATGATTGGGTGCTTTCTTGCTCAACCTAACATTTTGGGAGGTAGGTGAGTTCTGTGCGATTTACAGCAGATATAAAAAAGCCCCGCACATTGGCGAGGCTAATAGTATTTACCGTCTATTTAGCGTGAGCTTATAGAGACTCAGTAAATGTACGTGCGATTACGTCAGCTTGCTGCTCTGTAGTTAGAGAGTTGAAGCGTACAGCGTAACCAGAAACACGAATCGTTAGCTGAGGATATTTCTCAGGGTGCTTAACTGCGTCTTCAAGAGTTTCGCGGTTAAGAACGTTAACGTTAAGGTGTTGACCACCTTCAATGCCAGCTTCGTGGTGGAAGTAACCATCCATTAGGCCTGCAAGGTTAGCACGTTGGCTGTCTTGTTCTTTACCTAGCGCGTTTGGCACGATAGAGAAAGTGTAAGAGATACCATCTTGAGCATCAGCAAACGGTAGTTTACCTACAGACGTTAGTGAAGCTACAGCGCCTTTCTCATCACGACCGTGCATTGGGTTAGCACCAGGAGCGAAAGGAGCGCCAGCACGACGACCGTCTGGAGTGTTACCTGTCTTCTTACCGTATACCACGTTAGACGTGATAGTAAGAACTGACTGTGTAGGGATTGAATCACGGTAAGTCTTAAGCTTACGGATCTTGTTCATGAACGTAGAAACTAGTTCACAAGCAATGTCATCTACACGAGAGTCGTTGTTACCGTATTTAGGGTAATCGCCTTCGATTTCGAAGTCAGTTGCGATGCCATCTTCGTCGCGGATTGGTTTAACAGTCGCGAATTTGATTGCAGACAGTGAGTCAGCAGCAACAGACAGGCCAGCAATACCACAAGCCATAGTACGACGAACGTCACGGTCATGAAGAGCCATTAGAGACGCTTCGTAGCTGTACTTGTCGTGCATGAAGTGAATGCTGTTTAGAGCTGTCACGTATTGCTTAGCTAACCAATCCATGAATGTGTCTAGGCGACCCATTACGTCATCGTAGTTAAGTACTTCGTCAGTGATCTTGTCGCCAACTGGACCAACTTGCATCTTAAGCTTCTCATCAACGCCGCCGTTGATTGCGTAAAGCATAGTTTTTGCAAGGTTAGCACGAGCGCCGAAGAACTGCATTTGCTTACCAACGATCATTGGTGATACACAACAAGCGATTGCGTAATCATCAGAACCAAGATCAGGACGCATTAGGTCATCATTTTCGTACTGGATAGAAGAAGTATCGATAGATACCTTCGCACAGAAACGTTTGAAGCCGTCAGGCAGTTGCTCAGACCAAAGAACCGTGATGTTTGGCTCTGGAGAAGGACCCATAGTGTATAGAGAGTTAAGGAAACGGAAGTTCGAACGCGTTACTAGCGTACGACCGTCGATGCCCATACCACCCATAGACTCTGTTGCCCAGATTGGGTCGCCAGAGAATAGCTCATCGTACTCAGGAGTACGTAGGAAGCGAACCATACGCAGCTTCATTACGAAGTGGTCGATCATTTCTTGAGCTTGGTCTTCTGTAATTTTACCAGCAGCGATATCACGCTCTAGGTAGATGTCTAGGAAAGTCGAAGTACGACCTAGAGACATTGCAGCACCGTTTTGAGACTTAACAGCAGCTAGGTAGCCGAAGTAAGTCCACTGGATAGCTTCTTGAGCAGTTTGAGCTGGCTCAGAGATATCGAAACCGTATTTCTCAGCCATTTGCTTGATTTGACCTAGAGCACGATGTTGCTCAGAGATCTCTTCACGCAATTGCATTGTTGCAGAAAGATCTTCGCCGTTCTCGAAACGCTCTTGTAGAGATGCGAATTGAGCCGCTTTGTCTTTCATTAGGAAGTTGATACCGTATAGTGCAACACGACGGTAGTCACCAATGATACGACCACGGCCGTAAGCATCAGGAAGACCAGTCAGAACACCAGACTTACGACATTTTAGGATATCAGGAGTGTAGATATCGAAAACGCCAGCATTGTGTGTTTTGCGGTATTCTGAGTAGATTTTTGAAACCATTGGGTCAAGAGTTTCACCGTATGCTTTACAAGAACCTTCAACCATACGTACACCACCGTTAGGGATGATTGCACGTTTTAGTGGCTTCTCAGTTTGTAGACCAACGATAGTCTCAAGATCTTTCTCAATGTAACCTGCATCGTGAGCAGTAATGGTAGAGATAACAGAAGTATCGAAATCTACAGGTGCCTTAGTTGCGTTTTCCTGTTTGATACCTTCCATTACCGAAGACCAAAGCTTGTTAGTTGCTTCAGTACCCTCAGAAACTAGGAAAGACTCGTCGCCTTCATACGGCGTGTAGTTCTTTTGAATGAAATCACGAACGTTTACTTCGCTTTGCCACTCACCTGCAGCAAAATCTTCCCAAGCTTTAGCAAATTGCTCTGCCATGACATACCTACCTTTTTAGTAGAAAAAATACGTACATTAACACTGTTGAGCCAGCGCCCCTCGTAAGGGTAGTACACTCTTATTAATAACAATATATATGAGCATATTCGCATCATATGGTTATATATATTGTCACTACCTTTAATATGTTGTCTTTACTCTATGTATTCAAGACTACGCTAAAAAATTTCTGTAAACCTTAAACTAAATCAATAAATGCCAAAAAAAGTTGAAAAAAAATGGGTGGCAGGGGTTGCCACCCAAACTTTTTTTTAATCCCAATACTACTTTTGTGTAGTTAGAACCATTATAGCCAAGCTTTTAGGCCATATTGACTTTCTAGCATACCAACTGCAAGCATTGCTACTAAACAGATAACTAAAACGCCAACTGGGATAACAATCTTGTCTACAAATGATAGACGCTTCGCACGCTCTTTATCACCAATTAGACCGTTATTATCTAGAAGCATAGTCAGTGCCCATGCTAATACTGGGTTAACAACCGCTGAGCCGAAGATACAGATACCCGCTGCTTGAGAATCTTTTGAATCCTTAACCATTTGCATACCCGCTTCAAGTAGAGGCAGAGATACACCTACAAGCAGCGCAACACGCATCACTGGTGGCCATACAGCTACGTCCATTGGGAAACCAAGAATCGCAACAATAATACACAGAGAACCAAGCAAGATTGCGCCGCCAGGAATTGGACGTTTCGCGATTGCTGCTGGGATCATGTAAGTACCCCAAGAAGATGTGATGTTACCACCACCAACTGCAGTACCCACCATTTGACGAACTGAACACATAGTCATTGTGTCATCAACATCCATCAGAACTTTTTCAGAACGTTTAGGGTAGTTCAGTTCTTGGAAGATACGGTGACCTAGGAAATCTGGCGACCACATTGCTACAGCAAGAATTGCGAATGGTAGAGAAGCAATGAAGTGTTCAACGTTTGGCAAGCCAAGCATCCAACCTTCAGAAGTAGAACCCCACCAGTAAACTGGGTTTAGGTTTGGAATGCCCATTTCAGTTTCGAATACGATATCGAAACCAGCACCTAGTGCTAATGCAATAGCAAGGCCTGTGAATGCACAAACTGGGATAGCCAACCAACGCTTGTTCACTTTTGCTAAGAAAGCGTAGATAGCAATCGTAATAGCAAGAACGATCAAACCAACGTAACCCATGCTGCCCGCTTCAACAGTAGAAGATTGAAGACCAACCGCCCATTCTTGAATCGAGTTAATTTGGCTCATGGTGCCTGTTAGGCCTAAGAAAATGAGCAAGCCGCCAGCGGTACCTTCGGAAGTCAGGTTAACCAGCTTGGAGCCGCCTTTTAGGAAACTTAGGATTAGACCGAAGACACCGATAAGGATTGCCAATGCAAGAGGGTGAGCACCAGCGAGAGCGATGGTACCAATAAGAGGAATCATTGGGCCGTGGTTACCGGCAAGGTTTGCTTTAGGGTTGAAGAAACCAGAAGCAAGAATACAGAACAGCAGTGCAGGAATCAGCATTTCTACACGAGCAACTTCGATTGCGAAGTCTTTACCTAGGTTTACGTGATCCCAAGCTTGAGTTAGGCCATCAGCCCAAGACATCATTACTGCTGAGTACATCGCGATGATACCGATGGTACCAGCAAGTGCAGGAACAAGGTCTTCAAGTTCAAAACGGAAATCACGGCCTGGAAGATTTAAACCGAAGCGGCGAGGCTTCATGATTTGAAGTTCGTGATCTAGATAATCTGAGCGGCTCTCAAATTCCGAAGAAGGGCGGTGTAGCTCTTTATAGCTTTTCTCTTCTACTTCAGAGTTCGCATTATTCACAACGTCTGACATAGATTCCTCATATTTTTATGTTAGTAATTCTAAAATTGAATTAAATAAGTTCGCGTAATTGCGTTATTTCTTAGTTATAACTTATTAACATTATGTTGCACGGTTTTGATGTGCTTTATGCAGCTAAGTTAAAAGAAATGTTTGGCATTTTTAATGCCTTATTTTGTATTGAGGAGTCTAACAAGCTTACCCTTTAGGGTGATTGATCTTGATCACTTTATGAGTGTATGTGAAAGAAAGCTACAAAAAGCAGCGATTCATTAACGTACCGTTGATAAAAAGTGTAATTTGTTTTCACAAACTGACGTTTTCATCGTCTTGTCACAGTTCTTATCCTTTGTAAATTCCATTTTTAATGATTGGCTTACTTTTTGCTTAATCGCTGATAGATATTTAATTTTGGCGAGCTGTTGCCACAAACAGGACGAAAATCGATGAAAAAGACACAAATGTTGCCACTAGCGGCAATGATCTCAGGACTACTGGTTGGTTGTGGCGGCGGAAGCGGCGGTGGCGGTGGTGGCGGTCCTGTCAAAACAAGTATTCAACTTGAATTTGTTAAAGTAGATAAAGTAGATGCTTCAACTGCTGGAAGTTGCCAATATTATGATAGAGAAAGAACGGTAACTAATAATAGCGGTACTGAAAATGTAACTACAGAAGTGTTGGTGGCAAAGCCAATTGAAGATGCTTTGGATAGTTTACTTTCTATTGTTTATATTGATGATAACGGTGAGGTTGTCGCTGAATCAGAAGAGACAGTAAGCAACGGTAAAGTTAAGATTATCGTTGACGATATTCCAGAAAATGGTTTTATTAGTATCAAAGAACAAGTCGGATTCGATCTGTACGTCACATCTTTCTCTCAGAAACTTCTAAAAGCTAATGCATCTAATATGTCGACGATGCTCATGACCGTTGTGACTCCAATTCCTTCGTTATCTTGCATTACTGGTACAAATTTATCTGAAGTAACACAAAACAATATCCGTTACATAAACACGGGTGATGATACGTCAGGAGACTCAGCTGTTTTCCCTTATGTTTTCACTTCTAGTATTGATCGAGAGACGTCAAACAATCCTGAAATAAATACGAGTACTGGATTCCAAGCATTAAGCAATGACATTACTCTAGCGACTCAGTATCGCGCAGACGGTAGTTTATTCCAATATGGGTTTGATGACTGGTCTAACAGCAGTATTGAGCTGTCATACACGGGGAATCAAAAATCTATCATACGCGGTTCAACAGTTTCATATGGTGATCTGGATATAGGCATTGCATATAAGGATACCAATAAGATTCTGGTGACTCAGGCAAATACTGTTAATGAATACTATCATACGGATACGCTACGCACTGGCGAGCAATGGTTTGCTAGAACAAGTGGTACACCAACTACAAATTGGAACGCAGAACTTAATATCCCACTAGACGATACCTGGGATTTGGATGTAAACGAAGATGACGTGTTTAACGTTACGACATTAGCTGACTTAGATCCTGAGATATCAAACAGAAGCAATAACCCCGCTAACGCTCTGATAGTTGATCTTTCTAATAGTATTTCTATTTATACAACAGAGAAGGGTATTCAGCGTGTAAGCTTGAAGCCTAACTTAGGAAGTGCCGCAACTCAGCTTCACACTGTATACGGGTTTACAAACGAGCAAGTCATTATTCCTAACATTGAAGCTATCGACTCGTCAGATTTAGGTAGCTTTGGTTTACAACAAAACTACTGGTTTTCGGAAAATAATGAAGATATTGATTTCCGATATGTACAAAACGGCTTCTACAACACTGTACTCACAGATGCTAAGTATGATGCTCATGGATTAATTTTGAAAGAAAGCACTCTAATCGAATTAGAAGCTATGAGTAAAAGTACTAAATTCTTATCATTAGAACGATAAAGAATAGATGTGATTAACATAATTAAAACAAATAAGCCCCGTTAATTGGGGCTTTTTTATAAGCGGTATTCATATCATTGAGGCGAAAACGCTACATTATGCATAATAAGTCAGAGTGAATCGCTATTTATTCCAAATTATTAGGTTAATAATTTGTTGCATGTTATTCCGTGTGGTGCTAGTTTGTATCGCATGAAAAGGTCGGAGTACCTTGCATTTTCACAAACTTGGGAGAGAAAGCGCATGAAAGATGTACCAGCGCTGGACATAAAGGATCTACACAAAACGTTTGGTCAAAATGAAGTTTTAAAGGGAATTTCACTTTCTGCGCATAAAGGCGATGTAGTCTCGATTATCGGATCTTCTGGTTCGGGTAAAAGTACTTTCCTTAGATGTATCAACCTTTTAGAGACACCTACCGCCGGCGAAATTTGGGTTAATGGCGAATTAATTCAAATGAAAAACAACCGCCAAGGTGTTTCAGTTCCTGCCAATGAAAAACAAGTACAGCGAATCCGTTCTCGCCTGGCGATGGTTTTTCAGGGTTTCAATCTGTGGTCTCACCTGACCGTTCTCGAAAATGTTATCGAAGCGCCTGTTCACGTCTTAGGTGTACCTAAAGCACAAGCGATTGAAAATGCAGAGTTACTACTGAAGAAAGTCGGTCTGTATGAGCGTAAAGATTACTACCCGGGTCACTTGTCTGGCGGACAACAACAGCGTGCTGCTATTGCGCGAGCGCTAGCGGTTGATCCTGAAGTTATGCTGTTTGATGAACCAACATCGGCATTAGACCCTGAGTTAGTCGGCGAAGTGCTTGGTGTAATGCGCGATCTAGCAGAAGAGGGCAGAACCATGCTTGTGGTAACACATGAAATGGCTTTCGCTCGTGACGTATCGAACCATGTGATGTTCTTACATCAAGGTCTAGTGGAAGAACAGGGCGATCCAGCTAAACTGTTTACTGAACCTGAATCTGAGCGATTACAACAATTTGTCTCATCGATTTACTAATCAGAATTGAAATACCGCCGCTAAGGAAAATGGCGACGGTATGAACAATAAAACACAACAAGTAAGTTAATAAGTAACAACAAACACAATATTAAAATTAGCAAAACATAAAAACCTAAATCACAGGAGTAGGGATATGAAAAAGTGGTTATTAGTCGCGGCACTTGCTGCAACTGCTGCAACGGGCGTAGCTCAAGCAAAAGAATGGAAAACAGTACGTTTCGGTATTGAAGGTGCTTACCCTCCATTTAGCTGGACAGAAGCTGACGGTTCACTAAAAGGCTTCGATGTTGATATGGCTAACGCGCTTTGTACCGAAATGCAGGTGCAGTGTAAGATCGTTGCACAAGATTGGGATGGCATTATTCCTTCTCTACTTGCTCGTAAATATGATGCGATCATCGCGGCAATGTCTATCACGGAAGAGCGTAAGAAAAAGATCGACTTCACTGGTAAATACGCACTTATCCCAAACAAGTTCATCGCTAAAAAAGGTGCAGGCCTTAACTTCGATGATCTAAGCGGTCAAAAAATTGCCGTTCAACGTGCAACAACTCACGATAAGTACCTAACAGATAACTACGGCGACACAGTAGAAATCGTTCGTTACGGTTCATTCGATGAAGCTTACCTTGATCTAGCTAACGGTCGCGTTGCTGCTGTACTGGGTGATGCATCTGCTCTAGAAGAAGGCGTACTAAACAAAGCGGGTGGTGAAGACTACGAGTTTGTTGGTCCATCATTAACAGATCCTAAATGGTTCGGCGATGGTTTTGGTATTGCTCTACGTAAGCAAGACAAAGATCTGACTAAGCAATTAGATGCGGCAATCCTTTCACTACGTGAAAAAGGCATCTACCAAGATATCGCGGCTAAATACTTCAACTACGACGTATACGGTCAGTAATATCTAGCGTCAATTCTTAAGGGAGAGGTTCTCCTCTCCCTGTCTTACCAACTTTTTCGCAGTTCTGTTGGAATTCATTATGTTTGATTTACAAGGATATGAAGCTTCGATCCTGAAAGGGGCGGTGCTTACAATCGAAGTTGCCTTGCTGTCGCTAATTTTAGCTATGGTTCTTGGTATGCTAGGTGCCTTAGCAAAACTTGCGCCTTATCGCTGGGCTCGTGCAATTGCAACCCTCTACACAACCGTCATTCGAGGCATCCCCGATCTCGTATTGATGATGTTGATTTTCTTTGGTGGACAAATCCTTTTAAACAACAGTTTGTATTCCATCAATGAGTGGCTCAATGAGTGGTTCACATCAAGTGATCCTAACCACGAGTGGACCGCTTACTTACCAGATTATATTGATGTCAGTCCATTTATTGCTGGTGTCTTAACCATTGGCTTCATCTTTGGTGCTTACATGGCTGAAACTTTCCGTGGTGCAATCATGGCTGTCGACAGCGGTGAGATGGAAGCCGCAAAGGCCTACGGCATGGGGCCCGTTTTAGCGTTCCGCCGTATTTTATTACCTCAAATGATTCGTCACGCACTGCCGGGTTTTGGTAACAACTGGTTGGTTCTACTTAAGACTACCGCGTTGGTTTCGATTATCGGCCTAGAAGACATGGTACGTGTTAGTGCATTGGCTGCTGGTTCAACCAAAATGCCATTTACCTTTTATATGACAGTGGCTCTTATTTTCCTATTCTTCACCAGTGTTTCGACGGGCTTGCTTAAGCTGGTTGAACGTAAATTCAGTATCCACGCGAGGTAGTTATGGACTTTTCATTGATAATTGAAAGCCTGCCGATTTACCTTAGTGGGTTATGGACAACGGCTTGGATGGTTTGCGTCGCTTTGATCATTGGCTTATGTGTAGCAATACCATTAGCTATCGCTCGTAACAGCCCAAATATGCTGATTAACGCTCCTGCTTGGTCGTTCATCTATTTCTTCCGTGGTACGCCATTATTGGTGCAGTTGTACCTGATTTACTACGGAATGGATCAGTTCTTCCCGGTAAAAGATACACTATGGGAGAATGCATGGTTTTGTGCTTTGGTGGCATTCATTCTTAACACATCGGCATACACAGCAGAAATCATTCGTGGCGCTATCAACGGCTTACCGAAAGGCGAAGTTGAAGCAGCAAAAGCGTACGGTATGAGCACACCCAAGACATACCGCCGCATCATTCTTCCAAGTGCTTTACGTCGAGCATTACCGGCTTACAGTAATGAGGTTATCTTTATGCTTCATGGCTCAGCGGTAGCAGGTATCGTAACCATTATGGATCTAACGGGTGCTGCCCGTTTGGTTAACTCACGTTATTACGCACCATTTGAATCGTTCCTAACAGCAGGCCTGTTCTACATGGGGTTAACGTTTATCATCATTGCGATTTTCAAATTCGCAGAGAAACGTTTCTTAGCTTACTTAAGACCACTTAGCTAATCACACGTTACAAATCATAGTTAAAAAAACGGCGCTTCTATAGCGCCGTTTCTAATTGATAATAACTAATTTACTCGTTACTCAAACGTCGACCAAATCGGAGCGTGATCTGACGGTTTTTCGATGCCACGCAGTTCGTAGTCGATACCGGCTTCAGTACATTTGTCAGCAAGCTTTTGAGTCGCAAGTACCACATCAATGCGCAGGCCGCGGTTGTCCACGAAGCCTTTTGAGCGGTAATCAAACCACGAGTATTGATCGTTCACTTCAGGGTGTAGTAAACGGAAGCTGTCCACAAAACCCCAATCCATCAGTGTTTTCAACCATTCGCGCTCTTCTGGTTGGAAAGAACACTTACCTGTTTTCAACCAACGTTTCGCATTAGGTTCACCAATACCGATATCAATATCGGTAGGGCTGATATTAATGTCGCCCATTACGATCACTTGTTCATCTTTGTTGTGGTAATCGTTCAGGTACGTCATTAAGTCTTTGTAGAACTCACGCTTGTACGGGTATTTGGTTTCATGCTTAATGTTGTCGCCTTGAGGGAAGTAACCATTTAGCACAGTGACCTTCTCACCATTTTCATCTTCAAACGTCGCCATGATCATGCGCTTTTGATGGTCTTCATTGTCTGTAGGAAAGCCTTTCTGTACCGAAGTTGGCTCTTGCTTACAAAGCATAGCCACACCGTAGTGCGCTTTTTGGCCGTGGAAGTAAACCTTGTAACCCATTGCTTCAACATCGGCTAATGGGAAGGCTTCATCGTGCACTTTTATCTCTTGCAGACCAATCACGTCGGGTTGGTGCTTATCGATAATAGCTTGCAGTTGGTGAAGGCGGGCTCTAAGGCCATTGATATTGAAGCTAATGACTTTCATTTGTTTTTATACCTCTCGTAAACCCTTGTGCTTGCTTGTTTATCAAGGGTTTGTTGATTTGGTGGATTTCATGGTTAATGGTATTTAACCATGCTTAATAATTTCTGTCGCCACTTTATAAAGACTAAATGGCGACGTTAAATTGTGTGAATACCTACAGTTACGCTGAGTCTACTGAGTTTTTAGTAAGTCTAAAAAGAACGCGTATTCAAGTGCGTCTTCTTTCAATCTTTTGAAGCGACCAGAAGCCCCGCCGTGACCAGCTTCCATATCGGTTTTGAACAACAACACATTATTGTCTGTTTTCATTTCACGCAGTTTCGCCACCCACTTCATTGGTTCAAAGTACTGTACTTGTGAGTCATGCAGGCCTGTTGTTACTAACATGTTCGGGTAGCTTTGAATTTTCACATTGTCATATGGTGAGTAACCTAGCATGTAATCGTAGTAGGTTTTATCGTTGGGGTTGCCCCATTCGTCATACTCGTTTGTGGTGAGAGGAATCGATTCATCAAGCATAGTCGTCACCACGTCTACAAACGGAACATGTGCACCAATACCACGGTAAAGTTCTGGTGCTTGGTTGATGATTGCGCCCATCAATAGACCGCCAGCAGACCCGCCTACCGCAAATACTTTATCTTTAGCGCCGTAACCTTCTTCAACAAGCCCTTTGGTTACATCAATAAAGTCGTTGAACGTGTTTTGTTTGGTCAGTTTCTTGCCATCCTCATACCAAGGGCGACCAAGCATTTCTGAACCACGGATATGTGCGATAGCATAAACGAATCCGCGATCAAGTAAGCTGAGGCGGGCCGATCCAAAGGTTGGTTCGATTGTGTGGCCGTAAGAGCCGTAGCCGTATTGGTAGATAGGGTTGGTACCGTCTTTCTTGAATAGATCTTTACGATAAACCAAAGACACAGGAACTTGTTGACCATCGCGAGCCGTTACCATGATTCGCTCTGATTGGTAGTTATCCGCTTCGAAATCACCTAATACGGGTGTCTGCTTCATTAGCTCAGATTCACCTGTACTTAGATCGAAATCATAGTAAGTACCTGGCGTAGTTAAGCTGCTGTAATAGACACGAACTTTTGAGTTATCTAATTCATAGTTACTCGTTAGGTAAGCGGCAAATGCGGTGTCGTTAAATTCAAGTGGGAACTCGTTGCCTGTTGATAGTTGGCGAACTTTCACGGTAGACAAGCCATTCGCACGTTGCTCGTAAACAAGATGGTCATCAAACAGTTCGAAATCGACAAGTTGAGTGTCGTCGTCTGCTGGGATGACGTCGACCCATTTTGAACGGTCATGCATGTCTGCCGTGTTTACTTTCATTAAACGGAAGTTGACGGCTTGGTAGTTGGTGTCGATGTAATACCAATCATCTAGCTTAGCGATGCTGTACTCGATGCCTGCCTCTCGTGGGTAGAAAGGTTCTGCTTTCGCGTTTGGGTTGTTGGCATCAATGATCGAAACACCACTGGTTTCAGTGCTCGAGTGCCAAATGTAGACCTGTTCACCATCTTTGCTTTTACTCAAAGAGGTGTAGTAAGCGCTGTCGGTTTCTTCGTAGATTAGCTCATCGCTTGTCTGAGATGTGCCCAATACATGTCGTAAAACTTGGTAACCCAGCAATGTTTGTGGATCTTTCTTGATGTAGTAGAAGGCTTGGTTGTCGTTTTGCCATGCAATTGCACTCGAGGCACCTTCAATTTCATCTTTCAGATATTCACCTGTCGTGAGGTCTTTAATCTTGATGGTGTAGATTCGGCGGCTAAGCGTATCTTCGCCATAGGCCAACAAGTTTTCGTTTGGACTGATCGTCAAGCCACCAATACTGAAGAATTCATGTTCTTTTGCCAGTGCGTTAACGTCTAAAATGATTTGCTTGTCTGCGCCTGCAAAGTCTTTTGCACGTAAGTGAACGGGGTATTCGTTGTCACCTGTGACTTCATTCGAATAGAAGTAGCTGCCTTTGCGAACCGGTACTGAATTGTCGTCTTTTGCGATTCGCCCTTTGATCTCTTCAAATAATTGTTTTTGTGCCGCTTCTGTATGTTTAAGCACCGTATCTGCGTACTGATTCTCTTGCTCAAGTTGTTTCAAGATCTCTGGGTCTTGGCGTTCATCATCGCGCATCCAGTAGTAATCGTCGATTCGGGTATCGCCATGAATCGTCATTGCATGAGGGACTTTCTTAGCAACAGGAGCTTGTGCTTGCTGGGCGACAAGTTGCGATGGAGAGTAGTGGTTCATGGTTGTTATTCCTTGATTGCTGCATCCGGCGACAAGCGCTATTGATACGGCTAATGTGGTTAAAGCGATACGCATCTGTATATCCTTAGTGTGCACCTTACTCGTTTTAATGCCAGCATCCTTTGTTGGTTAGGTTTCTTCCAGTGATGTTATTTATAATTGGATTCTGGATATGCACTTTCAGCGTAAGTGTCTGTTATTGTTTTCAAAAAATCAAAGTAATGTTAAATGAAATTGCTGATACGTGAGAGTGGAAGGAATAAATGCGAAACAAAAAAGGGACACGCTTTTCAGTATGTCCCTCTTCGTTGTTTGGGCTGGGTTCGAGTTTTACTTTAGATAGCCAGTGGCATTTCGTTTGAATGGTCAGGTTTACGATTAACCCAACGTAAACCAAGCATGGCGATGAATGACATTGCAATCATCAAGCAACCGAGTGGCAGTTGGTCTTGAGCAGGGAAGAACGATGCCAATAGTGTTGCGATGCCAGCACCTAGATTTTGCATACCACCGAGGATCGCGCCCCCTGTACCTGCGTGGAATGGGAATGGCGAAAGCGCTCCCGTTGTTGCTGCTGGAAATAAGATACCAGCGCCTAAGAAGTAAATCGTTGCACCGCCAATCAAAGTTAATGCTGTTGTTTGACCGAATAGACCCGGTATCAATACCACTGTTGAGCCTACCAAGATAGCAACTAGACCAACATTCAGTACACGGCGCTCACTGCGACGTTGTGCGATGTAACTAGATAGGCCTGCACCGATTAAGTAACCTGGAATGGGTAAGACAAACAACAAGCTTACTGTGGTTGCAGGTAAGCCAAGTACGCCGCCAAGCAACACACCTGCCGCTGCTTCAAATACGGCTACACCAGCAAAGGTTGCGACTAATACCAATAAGAAACCTTGGAAACGTTTGTCAGACAGAACGAATTTGTAGCTGTTGGCAACTGATTCATGTTTGCGTCGTTCTTTCGGCAGTGTTTCCATCATGCTCGTCATCATGGTAATCACAACGGCGATACCAAACAGCGCAAGGAACAAGTAGCTAGAACGCCAGCCGAAAGCTTCTGTTAGGTAACCACCCAATACAGGAGCCATCAATGGTGAGAAAATCACACACATGCTAATTAAGCTGTTTGCACGGTGCAGTTCTGCGCCTTCAAAACAGTCGCGAGTCAATGTACGAGACATCGCACCGCCACAACCGATACCCAAACCTTGGATAAAGCTACCCGCTAAGAACCATTCATACTCGTGAGCGAACAATGCCACCAGAGTGCCGATGATGTAGATGATCAAACCAATCACGATGATCGGTTTACGACCTAGGCGATCAGAAAGTGGACCGTAGACAAATTGCGACAGACCATAAGGGATCAAGTAACACGCCATCACAGCTTGGAGTGAAGACGCCGAAACCAAGAACTCACCTGACATATGACCGATAGAAGGCACGTACATCGTTTGAGTCATTTGACCTACAGCAGTCAGAATAGCGATTAAAAAGGTAAGTTTCGCTAATGGAAACGAGGCGGACATTTGCGTATCTCTCCAAAAAATAAAGACGTAAAAAGCCTTAGCGCTCCTTTGAGGAGAGCCAAATGAATAAAGTGTTCAGGGAATCTAGGCGCGAGATATTAGATCTTGAATGCCGAGTTAGCAATCAAAAAGTGTGAAGTTGATCAAGATAAAAATCTATAGTTTGGATTATTAAAACTAATCCGAAGTTACTGTGTTCTCAAAGATCAAAAGGGGGAATGTTTTTCCTAGAAATTTCGATGCTATGGTTATGCCTAAAGTGTTAGTTCAATAGTTACATGGCCCATGATGGCGTGAATACATTTAGTTGAAATCACAGAAAAAAGGCAAAAGACACGGCCTATTAACATTTATGTAAACTTTCGTTTTATATGTAAGCAATTTGTGCTGTAATTATCCGCTAAGCTATTCGTCAAACTTATTTACATTGTGCTCTTCAATTCATCTCAATGTGGTAGTTACGGTTATGGAAGTCTTTTGGCTTAAATAAGGATATTAAATGCGCTCACTATCGGTACAGTGGAAAATCACCCTGCTTGCAGGCTGCTGTCTAATCATTACTTCACTGTCTCTTATTGGTTTTTCAATCTATAACGCGACCAGTAACCAACAAGTCATCAAATCTCAAAGCTCAGAATCAGTTATCAATAAAACTCAGCAGTTGCTGGCGTCTGTTTCTCAGCTTAATGCTCAAGAAACCCAACGCTATGTAGACGAAGCGGTTTACCGCGCAGAAATGTTAGCAGCCAGTGCTCAGTTTCTAAAGAACAATGCGGATGAAAACTTTACCCCAAGTGAAGAGCTTCGTACTGCGTTAGATGAAATGGTTCGTCGCTCAGTTTTGAACTTTGATTCTATTCAAGGTGCATATTTAGTTTTCCAACCTGATTTACTTGATGGTGAAGATGCGAATTATGTCGATGCGGACTATGTTGGATCTAATGAAAAAGGTCGTTTTGCTCCTTATTGGAAGGTGGCGGATAACGGCGAAAATGTTCTAGCGAACGTTCTGTCAGAACCTATCTTGAGCGATGATAGCAATAGCGAACGCTTTTATTGTCCTTTGTCTTCAGGGCAAACGTGTATAAGTACTCCACGAGTCGTGAACAGCGGTGGTACTGCATTACTTACCTCTTCAATTTCAGTACCTATCTTAGTTGATGACGTTGCTATTGGCTTCTTAGGTATTGACCTAAGGCTAGATGGCTTGACCAGTGTGGTAACGCAATCAGATCAAAGCTTATTTGATGGCGCTGGTGCCGTTTATGTTGTCAGCCTAGACGGTTCGGTTATTGCTTCAGATGACTCAAGTATTGCAGTCGGCTCGGTCTTTCAAAGTGACAATACCAACAGTGATTTAATGACTGACTTTATTTTCGGTGGTGAAGTGACGACTCAATGGAGTGAGAATGGTGAGTGGTTACTCGCATTTGCTCCTGTTACCGCGGCGAACCAAACTTGGGGCGTGTTGTTTGAGATCCCGCGTGAGAGTGTGGTTGCCGATGCTAACCGATTGGATTCAATCATTAGTACTAAAGTAAGCGAAGGCATCCAAACGGAAGTGATTGCAGGCGTCATCTTTATTCTTTTTGGTTTAGCTATTATCGCGTTTTCTTCATTGTCTATTGTTAAGCCTATCCGACAGGTAGTCGAAAGGCTCAATGATATCGCTTCTGGTGAAGGTGATTTGACTCAGCGTTTGGAAGTGAAATCTCAAGACGAAATTGGTCAGTTATCACAAGGGTTTAACCTGTTCTTAGACAAGCTTCAGCACACGATTAAAGAAGTGATTCAAACCACTGAGCAAGTAGCGAGTACGACAAGCCAAGCTAAGGCATCAGCATCGAGTACACGTGAAAGCAGTGAATCTCAATTTAAAGAAGTCGATCTAGTGGCAACAGCTGCAGAAGAGATGACTCAGACTGCTGGCTTAGTGGTACAAAATGCAGAAGTTGCAGTTGATGCTGCTTGTGAGGCGAACCGTTCTGCTCGACAAGGGCAACAAGTCATCGAACTCTCAGCTGGAGAAATGAGAAAGCTGGTGGAGCGTATGTCGAGTGCTGTTCCTATTGTTGAAGAGTTAGCTAAAAATAACGGTAACATCACCGAAATCTTAAGTGTTATTGAAGGGATCTCTGAGCAAACTAACTTACTAGCATTGAATGCAGCGATTGAAGCGGCGAGGGCGGGTGAGCAAGGGCGAGGTTTTGCTGTTGTAGCTGATGAGGTAAGAAACTTAGCAAGTCGTACGCAATCATCGGTTGGTGAAATCAGAGCGGTGATCGACAAGGTTCATGCTGGAACTCAAGATGTTGTCGAAGCGATACAAGAAGGTAATATCTTAGCCAACGATACTGCGTTACATGTTCAAAATGCAGTTGAAGATCTTGGTTCGATTTTCACTTCAATTGAAGAGATCAGCGATATGAATAGCCAGATCGTGAGAGCAGCAGAAGAGCAGCAATCGGTTTCCGGTGAAGTGAATCAAAGTGTGGTTAACATTCGCGACTTAAGTGCGAAAATTTTGGAACAAGCTGCAGCTTCTGAGCAAGTGGGCAGCGAAATCGAGCAACTATCTCAACAGCAACAGAAATTGGTGAATCAATTCAAGGTCTAGTAGTTGAAGGTCTAGTTGTTCACGGTTTAGCTATTTAAGCTTAGTTGACTGTTGAATAGAAAAAGGGACAAATGAAGATTTCATTTGTCCCTTTTTTGTTTTTCTAAGGCTATTAGGTTCTAGGGCTCGGTGATATTCATCAAAATCAATTAACCAAGTTAGTCTTCGATAAACCAGTAACCTTTGTTTACCAATTCAGTCACGACAGTGACACCTGAAGGAGTCAAAGTGGTTGCTGAGTTAATCACCGAGTCATCACACAGTACGTTTAGTAGCGATGAATCCGCTTCTTCAACCTTGACCACTTCACCATTGATGTAAGCCGTGTTGCCTTCATTCTCATGGTAGAGCGCTTTTAAGCCCGATACTCGACAGATCTCGCCTTCTGACTCTAAGTGCTGAGCGATCTCTTCTTCTGTCCATAATGGCTCAGGAGCGACGATATCAAGCTGGTGGCGTGATTGACTTAGTAAGCATCCCATGAATTCGCTGATGGTTTCAGGTTGCTCTAGTGCAGATTTCAACATGTCAGTGAGATTGCTTAAATCCGATGAACGAATCTTGCCGTAACCATCTTGCGTTTTGAATTCTGGATCGTGAAGATGAACGTCACCCATATCATGAGCAAGTACAAAATCGGCGAAGTTGCTGATTAGCTCTTGTTCTTTAGGGGAGCGATAGCCAATAGAGTAGCTCATTGACGGCTCTAACGTGTTGCCTTCATGCGGGAAACCCGGTGGGATATAAAGGATATCGCCCGGCTCTAAGGTTTCATCAATGATCGGTTCAAAACCTTCTATTTGACGAAGTGCAGAAGCTTGGACTGTCTCTTTGTATTGGCCAACATCTTTCGCGCCAACCTTCCACTGACGTTTACCTTGACCTTGAATGATGAATACATCGTATTGATCAATATGGGGGCCAACGCCACCTTCTGGTGCTGAGTAGCAGATCATTAGGTCGTCGAATAACCAGTTTGGTAAAGCTTGGAACGCTTCTGTCAGCTGATTTGCACCTTGGTGCCAGTGGTTCGCTGCTTGAACGATCAATTGCCAATGTGTTTCAGTTAGCTCGCCAAATTTCTCTTCGGAGAATGGACCATGTTCTGCAGTCCATTGGTTGTCGAGGTTAGAGACAAAGCGAGAATCCACTTCTTCTTCCATCGATAAACCAGCAAGTTCTTCCGGCGAAATTGGGTCGACGAAGTTTTGGAAGCCACCTTTTAAGATGGTTGGTTTTTTATGCCAGTAGTTTTCAAGAAACTCGGGCATAGAAAAGCTAAGTTGGTACATGTGAATCCTGTATGTTTTTATGCTAGATGCTAGATGCTAGATGCTAGATGCTAGATGCTAGATGCTAGTTTGGCTTGTAAATCTTGTTGGACAATCTTAATTGCTTCTAACGCCACTTTTGGGTCGATTTCGTTGCTTTCGAGCAGATAGATCAGGTCGACAGCTAACTTAACTTCTTCTGGCGCATTATCCAGTGGTGATGATGTGTTATCAGTGTTCATTTCGCTTAGGGTTCTCTAAGTTAATCAGTCTCTCAATATTTTTCATTGAGTCTTCACAGCGTTCTAATCGTTCTTTTGCTAATTGCCAAGCCTCGTCCGCTTTTTTCTTACTGTGGCGGGGCGCAGAATCAAACGCTAACTTTCGTACTCGTACTAAATCGACCAGTCGTTTTTGCCAATCTTGGTGCTGAGCGAGTTCGTTGTATAGGTCGTTGAGATTTTTGCCTGACTTACTTTTTCGGTCTAAGCGTAAATCATGGTTAGCGAGCTCCCTTTGGATTGCAGCTATCTGGTTAGTCAGCTTTTCCGTCAGGTAGTTGGCCCGAGATGCGGTCAGTTGATTTGTCGCTTGTTCACGAATAATGGTGTTGTACGTTGTTTGAGTCTCAAGTGCGTAGGGCAGTAAAATAGAAGAGCTGCACTTAAATAAGGTTCGGTCAAACAAGGCTTGATGATAAGCACCTCGGGCTTTGTCGACCTGAGAACTGTGCCCAATTAAGGTATCCAGTACACTTTTAAGATTTGAAAAATGGTTCATTTCGCTTCCCATTGGCTGGTGGCTATAAATTTACAAACCACGCTTCGTAAGCCAGTTTAATCGCAAGGACACTCACAACAGTCACAAAGACAGGTCGTATAAATGTAGCACCAAAGCGAATAGCAGAATGTGCTCCAACAAATGCACCAGCCATCAAACAAAGCCCCATGGTTAAACCTAGAACCCAATCAATATGACCGAGAATCGCAAAGGTCACCAAAGAGGTGAAGTTGCTAGTGAAGTTCATCGCTTTAGACAAACCAGAAGCCAGTAAGATATTTAAGCGATAAAGCGCCATAGAACTCACCGTCCAAAACGCGCCAGTACCTGGGCCTGCAACACCATCATAAAAGCCAAGAATGAATCCTTGGTACTTTTGTTTTCTTTTAAGTACCGGACACGGTTTAGGAGACACATTATGGCTCACATCCGGAGTTTTATGAAAAATGGTATAGACAGCAGCGGCAAGAATAACTAATGGCAATACCTTCTCTAACCACTCTGTACTAATGGCATCAACAGTCAGGGTGCCGATTGTTGCACCTATTAATGTCGATATGAATGCATTGGTCCAACATTCAGGTTTGAACAGTTTCTTACGATAGTAAGTAAAAGCTGCAGTTGATGAGGCAAACGTTGCGGCCAGCTTATTAGTTCCGAGTGCAATATGTGGCGGTAAACCAAGCGATAGCAAAGCTGGGACGGTTAACATCCCTCCGCCACCGGCGACAGCATCGATAAAGCCTGCTGCAAATGCAACCAAGGCAAGTATGACCAACATGGTTGGCTCAATCATTTCCATAAATAGCTAGTGTTCTCGTTATCGGCTGTTAGGGCAGCCACATGAATAATCAATGGATTAGTCATGTTGGGTTGTGAATGCAAGGGCCTAGCGATGACAGGCCCATAACTACCTTGAGGGCAGTAAAATTAGTATTTTATTGTTCTTTTAAAAGGCGGTAGCGAATCGAGTAGGGATTTCCCGTATCGCTTCGTGACTATGCGTCTATCAAGGATCGTGACTCTACCAGAATCTCGTTCTTTACGCAGCAATCTACCCACAGATTGAATAAGCTTTTTACTCGCTTCTGGAACAGTAATCTGCATAAAAGGATTACCGCCGCGTGATTCAATATATTCTGAATGTGCTCGCTCTACAGGAGAGGTAGGAACACCAAAAGGAATCTTGGTAATAACGAGGTTTTCAAGTAGCTCGCCAGGTAGATCAAGACCTTCAGAAAAGCTACCCGTTCCAAAAAGGACGCTGGTTTTACCTTGGTCTATCAGCTTTTTATGTTTTTTTAGGATTTCGGTTCGTGAAGTATCACCTTGAACCTGCAATGCCCACGACTTTTTAACGAAATCTGTTGCCAAAGCTTCTGCAACTTTATTCATTTGCCAGTAAGAAGAGAATAAAACGAGATTGGCTTTGTTGTCTTCTATTACCTTAGGCAATATTTCAATAAGATATTCAGTAAACTGAGGTGCTTGTGGTTCGTACTTCATTGCAGGAACAACCAGCTCAGCTTGGTTCTGATAATCAAACGGCGATGCCAAAGCAAGAAATTGTACACCGTCTTCGGCTTTTTGACTGATACCAGCTTGATGGCAGAAAAAGTTGAAGGAGTTGAGTGCTCTCATTGTCGCAGAGACGAGTACTGCACCAACACAACGACTCCAGATCTGTTGGTCCAGTTGCCAACCCACCTCTAGTGGCGAAACATTCACAACGAAATCGCCTTCACTTTCTTTATTCAGTTCAAGCCAACGCGCTAAAGGCGCTCCTTTCTCTCTCTTAGGTTCAGCCATTAAGCGCCAAACCTGAGCAAGGTTTTCTGTCCTTTGTATATAGAAGCCAATTTCTGCAAGCGCAGGCTCTGCCAGTTTTGCTGAAAGCTCTCCGTCTTTAACTCGTTCTGCAATCAGGTCTGCAATCTTCGCAACGGCTTGGCTCGCCTTTTGTGTGAGTTGCTTGAGATCTTTAGATTCATTCTCTAGCCAATCAGGTAAGTCGCCATGCTCGAAGCGATACAAGCCGTCTTCAAAGTGGCTAGCATCAAACTGTTTGCTCATTTGAGTAAGAGTAGGAATCAGCTGTTGTACAGAGTCTTGCAGTTCATTTCTAAATCGATGAACACGCTTTTCGTCGGCGAGGCCTGAAAGCTTAGTGATGGATTGATTCAAACGCTCCAACCACGATGCAGCTCCTTTTAAACTTGCGGCCGCAGAGGAGTGATCTCTGGCTACGTGTGGTAAGTGGTGAGCCTCGTCAAATATATAGATGCTGTTTTCTGGTTCGGGCAGTATCACACCGCCTCCTAGGTCAGCATCTGCCATCACTAAACTGTGATTGGCGATAATCACGTCTGCTTTATCAAGCTCTGAACGTGCTTTTTGGAAAGGGCAGTCTCTATGAGTCGGCATACTGTTGTTACAGCTGTGTTTATCACTGACGATCATCTGCCAGATCATATTGTCGACAGGTTTTGGCCAGGAGTCGCGATCACCGTCCCATTTGCCTTGGGTTAGGCTGCGGTACATGGTTTGGAGTTGTTCGATATCTTTCTTTTTTGGCTTAGATTCGAACATTGCCATTTGTCCGCCATCAATTTGTCCACCATCAAGCCCACAAGCAGCGGCTAACTTCTCGGAGCAACAATAACGTTGTCTACCTTTCGCTAATATAAAAGAAAACTCTCTATCAGTAAGCCTTCTATATAGAGGGAGATCTTTATTGACGAGTTGTTCTTGTAGGGCAACCGTAGCTGTCGAAATGATGATTTTTCGATTATTTAGCACAGCGACAGGAATCGTTGCCATGAGATAGGCGAGTGATTTCCCGATTCCTGTTCCCGCCTCGGCAACAATCATACGATTACTTTTGTGGTATTGACCACAAAGTGTCTTAGCTATTTCTGCAACTAGGTAATTTTGAGCACGTCGAGGTACAAAGTTGTCCAACTGATCTTGGAGGTTTTGATAACTGGTGCGAATGGATTTTTGAATTTTAGTAGTTAGCATACTGTGACCTACATAACGGAGCGAGGATAGTAGCACATATCACTAGTCGGTACATTTGCGGCGAAATAGCTTGCTTTTGAATCAAAGGTAGATCTTGTTCACAAAAAAAAACTGAACCATCAGGAACTTAACGATTTTATTTATGTTGTGAAATATAAATATTAAAAAAGACTGACTTGCAGGTGTTAAGTTCTGATTTGTTG
Organism: Vibrio sp. NC2; assembly: GCF_025195005.1. Taxonomy (NCBI): domain Bacteria; kingdom Pseudomonadati; phylum Pseudomonadota; class Gammaproteobacteria; order Vibrionales; family Vibrionaceae; genus Vibrio; species Vibrio sp. NC2. The sequence goes on along the minus strand of NZ_JANVFC010000006.1, from coordinate 155,900 downwards.
TCTAGATTCGGTGTCTAGTGGTTTTAAATTCTGTTATATTCTTTTTTTAGATTATTATATTTCCTGATAAAACCAAGGATAAGTTACTCGTAAAACAATGAAAAAAAATGTAAGTTATTGATTGTAATTGGTTTATGTTTTTTTTAGATGTGTTTTTAGTTTATTTGACACGCAGGATAATCTTTTGCAATCTAGACCTCGAAATTTAATGACGGTGATTAACCAACAAAGAGTGGTAATGACCAGTCATAAAAAATAAAAGGGAACCGGGCAAGGATCTCCCATTCTTAGAAAAGGCAGTGGATTTATTATGAAAAAGACTCTATTAGCGCTAGCTATCGCAGCGGTATCAACTTCTGCATTCGCAGTTGAAACAAGTTCTCAAAACTCTAAGCCAATGTTTGAGTTTGACGACATGCATAAAGACCAATTCTCAGTGTCTGGTGCATGGGGTGTCGGTGGTTACTACGATTCTTACTCTGGTGCAATCTACGATGATTGGGCTACAGCTTTAACTCTATCGGTAAGCTTCAAAAACAACCGTTGGGTTGGTTACTTTGAAACTGACCTAATGGTTAACTACATCTCTGACACTAATGATTTCGCTAAAGTTAAAGAAACTTACGGTGCGATCGAGTCTGGTCCAAATACAGACGTAGATAAAGCATGGTTAGGTTTTGACACTGGTTTTGGTGTAGCATCTTTCGGTTGGGAAAATGACACAGCTCTAGATAAAGTTGATGGCGCTGGTGATATGACTTACGAGTTTGGTGCTTCTGCTGGCGATGCATCTGATGCTTTCAACGTAGTTAAGTTCCAAGGTGCTACTTCTGGTTTCGCTTACGGTGTTTCTTACTTTGAAACAGACGAAAGCCACGCTGCTGCTGACAAAGGTGTGAACGGTTACGTTGGTTTCGAACACGAAATCTTTAACATCTACGCTGGTTACGAAGACCGCGATGAAGCCGACTACACAGTAACTTCAGTTTCTGGTAACGTTAAAGTTGGCGATACAGTAAAACTAGGTTTCAACTCTTGGATTGATGAAGGCAACAAATCTGGTGCTGACACAACTGATAAGAAAAATACTGGTTACTACCTATCTGGCGCATTCGATGCTTCTGAGCAAGTAACGGTTGCTGCTGGTTACGGCGCAAACACAACTGAAGAAAACAACACAGCTGATAAAGACTACAGCTACATGAACGTTGCTGTTATGTACACGCACAGCGACCGTCTAGACATGGGTATCGATATCAAACAAGAACTAGACGTTTTTGATGGTGTTCGTACTGATAGCTCTGATGAAGAGACATTCGTATTCGCAGCTGCTTACTACTACTTCTAATAGTCTAACTCTTAGTTAAGTAACGCTGTAAAAGCCAGTCTTATGACTGGCTTTTTTGTGCCTTAAATTTATCAATGCATATAAAAAAAGACCGCTATGTGAGCGGCCAGTCATTTGATTAAAATGGTGTATTTTAAATCTCTTTCCACTCACCAGGCTGAAGCTGACCTACGTTCATGTTGCCCATTGAATAGCGAATAAGTCGCAGGGTAGGGAAGCCGATATTTGCTGTCATTCGTCTCACCTGACGGTTACGCCCTTCAATGATAGTAATCGCTAACCATGTTGTCGGTATTGCGGCTCTGAAACGCACTGGAGGGGTTCTTTCCCACACAACAGGTTCAGACATCACCTCAACCTGAGCAGGCAGTGTCATGCCGTCTTTTAGCTCCACGCCTTTTCTCAATTTATCTAAATCTTCCTCAGAAGGTGCGCCTTCAACCTGCACCCAGTAAGTCTTTGGTGATTTTGAGTTTGGTTGAGTTAACTTAGCTTGGAAGATGCCATCATTGGTCAAGACCATTAATCCTTCACTGTCGCGGTCAAGTCGACCCGCCGCGTAAACATCTTTAACCGGAATAAAGTCGGCGAGTGTTTTCCTGCCTTCGCCATCAGTGAACTGGCTGAGAGTATCGAAAGGCTTGTTGAACAAAATGACTTTACGATCTTCGATTGCCACCTTAGGTTTCACGTTGGTAGGTTTGCTTTTATATCGGTGCTTACTCGAGTGCGATTTTTTATGCGAACTACCCGTGTTATTTTTATCACTGCTTCGGTTTTGTCTATTACCGCTTTGTTTTAATGTTGCACCAGCACGAGCTGGTTTGTCTGAACGAGATACGCTGTGTGAGCGAGTAGACATGTTAACTACCTTGCAAAAATGTAAACGAAGTGTGCTGAAAAGTTTTCACTGAAACAGAATTGAGCTATCATTTGCGCGCCTAAAAGACACAAAATAGAACAAGTTGATGGACTCTTAAGCCTGATTTGTTTAATTATACCTTCGTGTTTTATTATAACTGGCTCTTTTATTAAAACAAAGTACCCACGGATTTGGTTCATGCTGTCATCAAGATTGCATGAAAAATAAGATAGAGTACGACTATCGAGTAAGCAGTTTTCACTCTTTGAGTGGCTTACTGGTCAATTTATAACATGCTCACTACTTTAAATGAGCTTGTAAGAACTATAGGGAAATTTCATGCCTACTGAAAAACCAACGATCATCTATACCATTACAGATGAAGCTCCGGCGCTAGCAACTTACTCTCTGCTGCCAATCATTCAATCTTTTACAGCTTCTTCTGGTATTAACGTTGATACTCGCGACATTTCACTTGCAGGGCGTATTATTGCCAACTTCCCTGACTATTTGAACGAAGAGCAACGTATTGGTGATGCATTAGCAGAACTAGGTGAATTGGCTAAGACACCAGAAGCGAACATTATCAAGCTTCCAAACATCTCGGCATCTGTACCTCAGCTTCAAGTAACGATCAAAGAGCTACAGTCAAAAGGTTACGCACTTCCTAATTACCCAGAAGAAGCAAACACCGACGAAGAGAAAGCCGTTAAAGCAACTTACGATAAAATCAAAGGTAGCGCAGTAAACCCTGTGCTACGTGAAGGTAACTCGGATCGCCGTGCACCACTTTCTGTTAAGAACTATGCGAAGAAGAACCCACATTCAATGGGTGCATGGTCTGCAGATTCTAAGTCGCACGTTTCAAGTATGGATGACAAAGACTTCTTCGGTAGTGAAAAGTCAGTAACGATTGAAGGTGCCACAGAAGTGAGCATCGAATTTGTTGGCAAAGATGGCGCGAAGAAAACACTGAAGCCAGCTTTTGCACTACAAGATAAAGAGATCATTGATGCGTCAGTGATGAACAAAGCTGCTTTGGTTGCGTTCTTTGAGAAAGAAATCGCATCGGCTAAAGAGCAAGGCGTACTGCTTTCTCTTCACATGAAAGCGACGATGATGAAAGTGTCTGACCCAGTGATTTTTGGTCATGCGGTTAAGGTTTACTACAAAGACGTATTCGCTAAGCACGGTCAGCTGTTCAACGAGTTAGGTGTTGATGTAAATAACGGCATCGGCGATGTATACGCAAAAATCGCTGCACTTCCTCAAGATCAGAAACAGGCAATCGAAGCTGACCTACAAGCAGTATACGAAACTCAGCCTCCACTAGCGATGGTTGACTCAGACCGTGGCATTACTAACCTACACGTTCCAAGTGACATCATTGTTGATGCATCGATGCCTGCAATGTTACGTTCTTCAGGTCAAATGTGGGATCCAGAAGGTAAGCAAAAAGATACGAAAGCAATGATTCCAGATCGTAGCTACGCGAGCATCTACCAAGCGGTTATTGATTTCTGTAAAGAGAACGGTGCTTTCGACCCTACAACGATGGGCAGTGTACCAAACGTTGGTCTAATGGCTCAAAAAGCGGAAGAGTACGGTTCTCACGATAAGACTTTCATCCTTGAAGCTGCTGGTCAGGTTCAAGTTGTAGACGCTTCAGGTTCAGTGCTTCTTGAGCAAGACGTAGAGGAAGGTGATATCTTCCGTATGTGTCAGGTTAAAGATGCACCAATTCAAGATTGGGTTAAGCTAGCGGTTACTCGTGCTCGTGCATCGGGTGTTCCTGCGATATTTTGGCTAGACGCGTCTCGCGCACATGACGCTCAGCTTATTGAGAAAGTAGAAGCTTACCTTCCTGAATACGATACTAATGGTCTTGAAATTAAGATCCTTGCTCCACTTGAAGCAACTCAATATTCATTGGTTCGTATCAAAGAAGGTCTAGATACTATTTCTGTTACAGGTAACGTATTACGTGACTACCTAACGGATTTATTCCCAATTCTAGAGCTTGGTACGTCAGCTAAAATGCTATCGATTGTTCCACTAATGAACGGTGGCGGTCTGTTTGAAACCGGTGCTGGCGGTTCTGCTCCTAAACACGTGCAACAAGTAGAGAAAGAGAACCACCTGCGTTGGGATTCTTTAGGTGAATTCTTGGCATTAGCGGCATCTCTAGAGCACCTAAGCGTAGTCACTGGCAATGCTAAGGCACAAGTTCTAGCTGACGCGCTTGATAAAGCAACGGGCGAGTTCCTAGATAAAAACAAATCTCCTTCACGTCGAGTAGGTGAGCTTGATAACCGTGGTAGCCATTACTACCTAGCAGCATACTGGGCTAAAGCGCTTGCTGAGCAAACGGTTGACGCTGACCTTGCTGCTGAGTTTGCAGGTGTGGCAAGTCAATTGGCTGAAAGTGAAGAAGCTATCGTTGCTGAGCTAAACAACGCTCAAGGTCCAGCAGGCGATTTAGGTGGTTATTACCTACTTGATGATGCATTGGTTTCATCACTAATGCGTCCAAGTTCAACACTGAACGCATTCATTGGCGCATAGTGATTAGACTCACCGTTAGCAAATTATGGTCATGATTTACTAACGAGTTGCTTGGTCTGACAGTTAGATCGTAGACCAAGACAAAACGAAAGACGCTTTAACGATAACGTTAAAGCGTCTTTTTTGTTTATTCATAATGCTTTCCTAGACCTAGACCTAGACCTAGACCTAGACCTAGACCTAGACCTAGACCTAGGGGCAAACATCGCTCGAGCGAATTGTACTGTGAGCAACGTTATAGCTTCTAGATCGAAAAACCGCTCATTTAATCCTGTATTAGAGGTATCAAATGAGCGGTTTCAATATTCTGCTTACCTGTCAGCCGTTAATTAGGACTGATGGAGGTCAACATGATTTGGCCATCGCCTATTTAGCGGCGCTGCCTTCTACAGGAACAACAGAGCTAGCGTGCGAGCCTTTAGGTCCACTTTCTACTTCATAGTCGACCTGCTGACCTGCCTTTAAGGTTCGATAACCTTCCATCTGTATTGTGGAGTAGTGCGCGAAAATATCGCCGTCTTCACCTTCTGGACAAATAAAGCCAAACCCTTTGGCATTGTTAAACCATTTTACTGTACCTGTAGCCATGCTATACATCCCTCATGCATTTTGTTACTAACGTTGTTATATCAATTGTTGTAAGTGCGATTGATATCATTCCTACCAACTAAAGAATTTCAGCTGATAGCTTGAATCTCATACATTGCTTACGGAAATTAACGCTACCCTGCGTAATTATTCCTTATTGGTCACTCTTAACGCGTATTACTCGATTTCGAATCTTGTTATAAAGTTGTATCAGAAAAACCTTTTAGCTCCAATGTAGCTAATGATTGAGCGCAGTCAATAGTAAATTGGTATAAAAGTGATCAATTTTAATAACAAATCACATTCGAGATTAACTGCAAACTATTAACTAAATAGTAACTTAGCGGTAATCTTATCGTTAGCATCAATAGTTATGGTGTCTTTTTAATCAATCACATATGTTAATCCTGTTAATAGAGATCTTTTATTTGCAGCGATGGAAATGGTGGATTAGGCTCAGTATAGAGGAATATTTTTTGGTACTGTTTCTCGGTGCAGTTTCTTAGTACACCGTAATGCGTGAATGTGGTAAATTTGAATGACGTAACACTCACGACTTCCGAAAAATAACTCTTAGCAAAGCGATATGAGCAGAAACTTTGAATGGGCATCTCCAGGCTCAGATTTACTGGAGAAAGAAGAGACAAAAGTAAAGCCACCGGCGATGTATAACGTTGTATTGAATAACGATGACTACACGCCTATGGACTTTGTAATCGAGATCCTAGAGCGATTCTTCTCACTAGATATCGAACAAGCAACGGAAGTGATGCTCAAGGTTCATTATGAAGGTAAAGCTATATGCGGCACATACAGTGCTGAAATAGCGGAAACAAAGGTAGCGCAAGTAAAGATGTACTCAAAGGAAAATGAGCATCCGCTACTATGTACAATGGAGCAAGTATAAATTGCTCGAACAACACTGTTGTTCCCTTAGGAGGTACTTATGCTAAATAAAGAATTAGAGACGAGTTTAAATGGTGCATTTGCTCGTGCGCGAGACAAGCGACATGAATTCATGACTGTCGAACACCTCCTACTAGCATTATTAGAAAATGATGCGGCCAAGGAAGCGCTCCAAGCTTGTCAGGCTGATCTCGATGCTCTTCGCAATGAGCTCGATATTTTTATCGATCAAACAACCCCACTTATCCCAGAAAGTGACGAGACTCGTGAGACTCAGCCTACGTTGAGCTTCCAACGAGTACTTCAACGTGCTGTTTTTCATGTTCAGTCTTCAGGTCGTAGCGAAGTTACAGGTGCAAATGTACTTGTGGCTATTTTCAGTGAGCAAGAATCTCATGCGGCATATTTACTCAAGAAAAACGACATTAGCCGCTTAGATATCGTTAACTTTATTTCTCATGGCATTACCAAAGCCAGTAACGAAGGTGATAGTTCATCACCGTCTGATTCATTTGGTGGTGCAGAGAATGCAGAAGAAGCTAACTCTGAAGATCGTCTAGAAAATTTTGCAACTAACCTTAACGAAGTAGCGAAACAAGGTAATATTGACCCGCTTATCGGGCGTGATAAAGAGCTCGAGCGTACGGTTCAAGTTCTATGTCGTCGTCGTAAAAACAACCCTTTGTTAGTGGGTGAAGCGGGTGTGGGTAAGACCGCAATCGCTGAAGGTCTTGCTTGGCGTATTGTTGAAGGTCAAGTGCCTGAAATCATTCAGAGTAGTGTGATTTATTCTTTAGATATTGGTTCACTTCTAGCTGGGACTAAATATCGTGGTGACTTTGAGAAACGTTTTAAAGCGATTCTTAAGCAACTAGAGAAAGAAGAAGACGCAATCCTATTCATTGATGAGATCCACACCATTATTGGTGCAGGTGCAGCATCGGGTGGTCAGGTTGATGCGGCAAACTTAATTAAGCCATTACTAAGCAGCGGTAAATTACGTTGCATCGGCTCAACGACATACCAAGAGTACAGCAGCATTTTTGAGAAGGAGCGTGCTTTAGCTCGTCGCTTCCAGAAAATTGATATTATTGAACCATCGTTAGATGACACAACCAAGATTCTGATCGGTTTGAAGCCAAAATACGAAGCTCACCACGAAGTGCGTTACACCAACAAAGCGTTGCGTGCCGCTGTGGAGCTGTCAGCTAAATACATTAATGAACGTCACCTTCCAGATAAGGCAATTGACGTGATTGATGAAGCCGGCGCTCGTAGTCGTTTGGCACCAGCAAGCCGTCGTAAGAAAACGGTAAGCGTGGCTGATATTGAGTCAATGGTTGCGAAAATGGCTCGTATTCCTGAGAAGTCAGTATCATCTTCAGACAAAGATACGTTACAGAAACTGGATGACCGCATGAAAATGTTGGTATTCGGACAAGACCCAGCGATCGATGTATTGAGCGAAGCGATTAAGCTGACTCGTGCAGGATTGGGTGCAGACAATAAACCTGTTGGTTCATTCCTATTCGCTGGTCCTACTGGTGTAGGTAAAACCGAGGTGACTGTACAGCTGTCTAAGTTGATGGGTATTGAACTGTTGCGCTTTGACATGTCTGAGTACGGTGAGCGTCACTCTGTGAGCCGTTTGATCGGTGCTCCTCCTGGTTATGTTGGTTATGACCAAGGTGGTCTGCTCACTGATGCTGTAATCAAGAATCCACACTCTGTTGTGTTACTTGATGAGATAGAGAAGGCTCACCCAGATATCTTTAACTTGTTACTACAGGTGATGGACAACGGCACGCTAACTGACAACAACGGTCGTAAAGCGGATTTCCGTAACGTGATCCTTGTGATGACGACCAATGCTGGTGTTGCTGAAACTGAGAAGAAATCGATCGGTTTGATCCAGCAAGATCATGCGCCAGACGCGATGGGTGAAATCAAAAAGGTATTTACACCTGAGTTCCGTAACCGTCTTGATAATGTCATTTGGTTCAACAGCCTTGATCCAAGTGTGATTAACCAAGTTGTCGACAAGTTCATTGTTGAGCTTCAGGTTCAACTGGACGCTCGTGGCGTGTCTTTAGAAGTTTCTGAGGATGCTCGTCATTGGTTAGCTGAAAGAGGTTATGACAAGACTATGGGTGCGCGTCCTATGGGACGAGTGATTCAAGAGAAGCTTAAAAAGCCTCTTGCTAATGAATTACTGTTTGGTAGTTTGGTTGACGGCGGGACGGTTAAAGTATCCCTGATTAAAGACGATCTAGATTTCATCTATGTTGGTGCTAAAGAAGAGGTTATGCATTAAGCTTATTTCTTAATAGCTTAAGCTGTTGCTGACTGCTTATTGAGAGCGCGGTACAGCTAATCACGATAATAAACGCATGACTTCGGTTGTGCGTTTTTTTTAGTTATAGAGTAGCTGAAACAAAGAGAAAGCTGTGGATTGGGTTGTGGCACTGTTTGACCATAAACCGTTTATGCTGGCTAACCTACGCATATACAAACAGCGATTGGTGACACTGTTATTGGTGATACAGTTATTAGGAAGTGTATTGCAGGGGAATGTTACGAGAGACTGAAGGTGTTGTTGGGGCTCTTGGAGAGCTAACCAGGTGTTTCTTTAGTCTTTGTTTGGTCGATAAAAAACGGAGCATCAAGCTCCGCTTCTTATCGTATTCGGTAATTAAAAATTAACGAGCACGGAAGACGATGCGGCCTTTAGAAAGGTCGTATGGAGTCATCTCAACAGTTACTTTATCACCAGTAAGAATACGGATGTAGTTTTTACGCATTTTACCAGAGATGTGTGCTGTCACTACGTGACCGTTTTCAAGCTCAACACGGAACATCGTGTTTGGTAGAGTATCAAGGACCGTGCCTTGCATCTCGATTACGTCTTCTTTAGCCATCTAATCCTCTTTCGAAATTTGGCGGTTTTCAACGGCTTGATTGTGCCGTTAAAATCAAAATATGTAAAGTTGTCGCGTATTCTACCCTTGCCACCGCTGATTTACTAGCCTTTGATGACGTTGAAATCGTACTTTATAGTTCATCGCAGGACATTCATCGATTTGATAACCCAAATATAACCACTGTTTCTGTTCTTTCTGGGCGTGCTGGATTTGAAACAGAACACCTAGTGTTCCCATAGAGATGTCGATATCAGGATCGAAGAAGGTATAAAATGCGCTTGTGCAGTGAGACATCACATCAGTGACGGCGATGCCGACTAACTGGCTATCATCATAGATGTGCATGAACTTTGTGGCAAGCCATTCATTTTTAGAGAATTGTAGAAACTCTTCTTTTTTTGGGGGATACATGGTTCCGGAACGGTGACGAGCGGTTATATAGCGACTATATAAGTCAAACCAGTTGTCATCCATCTCGTCTTTCAATTCCCAACGTAGTGATTTGGCTTTGTTGAGGATTCGTCGTTGGCTTTTGGAAAACTTGACCTCGGGAATCGAGAGGCGAATAGCTTGGCACGCAGAGCAATTATCGCAATGTGGCTTATAAATGGTCGCTCCACTGCGGCGAAATCCGTTGGCGAGCAGAACTTCATAATTATCTGAAGTATGCATGTGTTCATCAAGCGTGACTGCCACTCTTTCTTGAAGATGTGGCAGGTAGCTGCAAGCATGGTTATCGGTCAATCCAATTCTGATTTGTTGTAAATCTGAACTCATGAAGGCGTTCCCTCTAGCCATTGTGATTTAAAACATCCATCGCTAAGTTGATTTTCTTTAAGTATTTTCAAAGCACTAAGGAACTCATCTCTTTCTACTTCGATAGCGCCCAAGGATTCCAAATGAGGGTTCATGACTTGGCAATCGATGAGCTTTCCTCCGAATCGTGTAAAGTGTTCACAAAAGTACCAAAGTGCAATTTTAGAGGCATTGGTCTTCAGACTAAACATCGATTCACCACAAAAGACTTGGCCTCTTTGTAAACCGTAAAGTCCGCCGATAAGCTCGTCGCCTTGCCAAACCTCAACGGAGTGGCAGAAGCCTAATGAAGAAAGTTCGCGGTACGCTGACTGCATGTCACCGTTTAGCCAAGTTTCTTCTTCGGGTCTTAGCGAGGAGCAGTAGCCAATCACTTTGTCTGTCGCTTGGTTGATGCTGACACGGTAATTATGCTTTCTTTGAAACTTTTTAAGACTTTTTGACGGTTCGAATGTCTTAGGATTAAATACCGCTCGTGGTGCTGGGCTCCACCAAAGTATAGGCTCCCCTGGGCCGTACCATGGAAATATACCTTGGCTATAAGCGTTTAAAATTCGCATGGGTGACAAATCACCACCGAAGGCGAGCAGGCCGTTAGGTTCATCAAGCGCGTCGAAAGGCGAAGGAAACTCTATACTAGTAGTATCAAGTTCGGTTAGGTATATAGTCATAAGTACCGCGTTACAGATTAATCACTGACCAAGAGGTCTTTAGGAGTTTTACCATGAAAAAGTTGCTTTGGATTTTACTTGTTTTGCCCATGTTGGCAAATGCAGCTTACAACAGAAACCAAGCTCGACCGGTTAATGAGGTCGTTTATGGTGAGATTGACACGGTCAGATACATTACCCAACAAGAGATCGTAGAGTCGAAAGCGAATGGTTGGGAAACCTTGTTAGGTGCGGCTATTGGTGGCTTGATAGGTAATCAATTTGGTGGCGGTACCGGCAAAGAAGTCGCAACGGCCGTCGGTGCAGTGGCGGGCGCCGGGATTGCTCGCAATCGAGGTAACACACAATACAAAGTGGAATATAAGCTCGTCGAGTTATTGGTCAAAACTAAAGATGATAAGTTGGTTAACATCATTCAAGACGTCGATAACTCGATGTTGTTTAACCAAGGTGATGATGTGCGAATTCTCTATTTTTCAGATGGCGTTCGAGTTGATCTAGTGTACTAGTATGTAAATGTGTTTAGTTGGCTAATTAATCGCCTTTATCGAGGGGATTAGCTCTGGAGTTCATTGGAAAAGTTCGTTAGTCTGCAAGTACGAAGAATTATTCATCACCCGAAAATAAATACGCGCCAGTGACTTCGGGTGGTACAAGGACTATAAGATTTAATGGAAAGCCTTACGTTACAACCAATTCAAAAAGTGAGCGGGGAAGTTAACTTACCTGGCTCAAAAAGTGTTTCCAACCGTGCGCTTCTTTTGGCAGCACTTTCAACTGGAACCACGCGCCTAACAAACTTACTAGACAGTGATGATATTCGCCATATGCTGAATGCTTTGACGCAATTAGGCGTTGATTATCAGCTGTCTGCAGATAAAACCGTCTGTGAAGTGACGGGTGTGGGTGGTGCATTCTCAAGTGACAAAGCCCTAGAGCTTTTCTTAGGCAATGCGGGTACGGCGATGCGCCCGCTGGCTGCTGCACTTTGTTTGGGGCGTGGTGAATATGTTCTGACTGGCGAGCCTCGCATGAAAGAGCGACCAATCGGTCACTTAGTGACTGCACTGCAAGAAGCCGGCGCCGACGTTGAATACCTAGAAAACGAAAATTACCCACCATTGAAGATCACGGGTACTGGCCTTAAAAGCGGTACGGTTTCAATCGATGGTTCTATCTCTAGCCAATTTTTGACGGCATTTTTGATGGCTGCGCCTTTAGCTGAAGGTGAGGTAACAATTAAAATTGAGGGTGAATTGGTTTCTAAACCTTACATCGATATCACGCTACACATTATGAAACAATTTGGTGTGGATGTGATCAACAATGATTACCAAGAGTTCGTAATTCCGACTGGGCAATCTTACTCAGCACCGGGTGATTTCTTGGTTGAGGGTGATGCATCATCTGCGTCATACTTCCTTGCAGCCGCAGCGATTAAAGGCGGTGAGATTAAAGTAACGGGTATTGGTAAAAACAGTATCCAAGGTGATATCCAATTCGCTGATGCGCTTGAAAAAATGGGTGCTGAAATTGAATGGGGTGACGACTACGTTATCTCTCGTTGTGGTGAGCTGAAAGGCATTGATATGGACTATAACCATATCCCAGATGCAGCGATGACCATCGCAACGACAGCTTTGTTTGCTAAAGGTACAACGGCAATTCGTAATGTTTACAACTGGCGTGTGAAAGAGACCGATCGCTTAGCGGCGATGGCGACAGAGCTTCGTAAAGTTGGCGCAGAGGTCGAAGAGGGTGAAGATTACATCATCGTTAACCCTGTTGCTCAACTGACACATGCGGCGATCGATACCTATGATGATCACCGTATGGCGATGTGTTTCTCGTTGGTGGCGTTGAGTGATACACCTGTGACAATTAATGATCCAGGTTGTACTTCAAAGACTTTCCCTGACTACTTCGACAAGCTGAAAATGCTGAGTCAATAAAAATGCTAAGCATATAACGGTCCAGGAAGTAAAAAAGCTTGCCTAAATGGCAAGCTTTTTCGTTATTGTTGAAGCGTAAATTCTTTTGAAAGATGGTGCGCTAAGTATTTAAACATGTTAAATACTGCGGTTGTATTCTCTGTCGGCATTCCATTGCTGTCTAAGAAGTATTCACCTTTGAAGATGAGGACATCGTCTTTTTCTACTACGCTGTTTGCGCGCATGCCTTCAATGTAGTCATCATGTGATTGGATAATTTGGTTTGCGATAAGCAGTAAATCAAATTCTGCTATTACTTTCTTTGTCATGAGTTTATCTCTGATAACTGAATATAACGTTGAGTTTATGGTGTCGAACTAGAAATTCAATGATTTCACAACCGATTAAGAGAGTCTTTTTAAACATCCACAATTTATTTTGTGATTTACGGCAAAAATAATTGAATGGGGCTCGCGTTAGATTCGCGGACAAGCTTAGTATGAGCCCGTTTAGACGTAATGCCTGATGAATAGGCTCTTGCAAGTATTCTTAGTGAGTACTTTATAGCTTCTTTATATTGTGCCCCTTTTCTCTATGAGTCGTCGAATTGTCGAGCGATCAGATCCAATTTTGAAAAAAGCGGTTGATCTTCTAGTAATCTCGCACAATAGTAAAAAAAGAAGCAATGAATTTAGAATATCATGCGTAAAAGCCCACAAGCTAAATTGTTGGTGCTGAAGCATCGTGATTAAGGACGTTAGAGTCAATATGGGTAAATCGCTCGTTATAGTGGAGTCGCCAGCCAAGGCTAAAACTATCAATAAATATCTTGGCAAAGACTTTGTCGTTAAGTCGAGTGTAGGTCACGTACGTGATTTACCAACGGCGGGTCAAAGTACTGGTCAAAAGGCTGCTGCAGTTTCAACCAAGGGTATGAGCCCAGAAGATAAAGCTCGTATCAAGAAAGAAAAAGATCGCAAAGCTCTCATTAAAAAGATGGGTATCAACCCATATCAAGAGTGGGAAGCGAACTACCAAATTTTACCTGGTAAAGAAAAAGTCGTTGCTGAATTGCAAAAACTGGCTGAGAACGCAGACCATGTTTATCTCGCAACCGATTTGGATCGCGAAGGAGAAGCTATCGCATGGCACCTTCGTGAGATCATCGGTGGTGATGAAACGCGATACAAGCGAGTGGTTTTTAACGAAATTACCAAAAATGCTATCCAACAAGCTTTTGAAACTCCAGGTGAGCTAAACATTGATGGCGTAAACGCACAACAAGCACGACGTTTTATGGACCGTGTTGTTGGCTTTATGGTGTCGCCACTGCTTTGGAAGAAAGTAGCACGAGGCCTATCCGCTGGCCGTGTTCAATCAGTCGCTGTAAAACTACTGGTTGAGCGCGAGCGCGAGATCAACGCTTTTATCCCCGAAGAGTTCTGGGATGTGCATGCTGATACCAAAACAGCAGAGAAAACAGATTTCAGACTGCAAGTTGCTCAGAAAGACGATGTTGCGTTTAAACCTGATAATGAAGCGCAAACACAAGCTGCAGTTAGCGTTTTAGAAAAAGCTCAATACGAAGTATGTAAACGTGAAGACCGCCCAACTAAGAGTAAGCCGTCTGCCCCTTACATCACGTCTACGCTGCAACAAGCGGCGAGTACGCGTCTTGGTTACGGCGTGAAGAAAACCATGATGTTGGCTCAACGTTTGTATGAAGCGGGTTACATCACTTATATGCGTACTGACTCAACCAACTTGAGTTCAGAAGCTGTTGAAGCCGCTCGTGAATACATTGGTTCTGAGTACGGCGAGCAATATCTTCCACCTAAAGCACTTGTATACGGCAGCAAGGAGGGCGCTCAAGAGGCCCACGAAGCGATTCGTCCTTCAAGTGTAGATGTTAAGTCGGAAGACTTAAACGGCGTAGACGCAGACGCACACAAGCTATATTCACTGATTTGGAATCAATTCGTTGCTTGTCAAATGACACCTGCGCAATACGATTCAACGACAGTAAGCGTTAAAGCGGATGAGTACACGCTAAAAGCGAAAGGCCGTATTCTTAAGTTTGACGGTTGGACTCGCGTTCAACGTCCAATGGGCAAAAATGAAGATACTATTCTTCCTGCTGTACAGGTTGGTGAAAAGCTAGACTTAATCGCACTCGACCCTAAACAGCACTTCACTAAGCCACCAGCACGTTTCACTGAAGCTGCGCTGGTTAAAGAGCTTGAGAAGCGCGGTATTGGTCGTCCTTCAACTTACGCATCAATCATCTCGACGATTCAAGATCGCGGTTATGTAAAGGTTGAACAGCGCCGTTTCTATGCTGAGAAGATGGGTGAAATTGTTACTGACCGTCTAGATGGCAGTTTCAATGATCTAATGAACTATGACTTTACTGCTCGTATGGAGCAGAAGTTAGACCAAATTGCAGAAGGCGAAGCAAGCTGGAAAGGCGTGCTAGATAACTTCTTCGAAGACTTTACTGGCGATTTGGAAAAAGCGGATCTAGACGAAGACGCTGGTGGCATGAAGCCAAATCATATCGTAGAAACCGATATTGAGTGTCCAACTTGTAGCCGTAAAATGGGTATTCGTACAGCTTCGACAGGCGTATTCCTAGGTTGTTCTGGTTATGCACTTCCACCAAAAGAGCGTTGTAAGACAACAATCAACCTTGGTGATGAAGAAGGTATTATCAACGTTCTTGAAGAAGACGTTGAAACAGCAGCACTTCGAGCGAAAAAGCGTTGTCCTATTTGTGAAACGGCAATGGATGCTTATCTGATTGATGATAAGCGTAAGATGCACGTGTGTGGTAACAACCCTAACTGTGAAGGTTATGTGGTTGAACACGGTGAATTCAAAGTCAAAGGCTACGATGGTCCACTTGTTGAGTGTGACAAATGTGGTTCTGACATGGTTCTGAAGAATGGTCGTTTCGGTAAATACATGGACTGTACGAGTGAAGATTGCAAGAACACTCGTAAGATTCTGAGAAATGGCGAAGTAGCGCCACCTAAAGAAGACCCAGTGCATTTCCCTGAACTTCCATGTGAAAACTCAGATGCGTACTTCGTACTTCGTGACGGTGCTTCTGGTCTATTTATGGCAGCGAGCAACTTTCCTAAATCACGTGAAACACGTGCGCCATTAGTGGAAGAGCTGGTGCGTTTTAAAGACCGTATTTCACCTAAATTCCAATACCTGACATCAGCACCAGTTGCTGATCCTGATGGCAAGCCGACAGTCGTTCGTTTTAGTCGTAAGACAAAAGAGAACTACGTTCGTACTGAAGCGGATGGTAAACCATCTGGTTGGACTGCGTTGTACATCGATGGTAAGTGGGAAATTACGGATAAACGTAAAAAGCCTAAAGAGAAGTAACTGAACGTTATTTGAAAAAAAAACAGCCATTAGGCTGTTTTTTTTTGACCAAAATACGACTAATTATGCAACTGGTTGATTTGGTGTATTGATTGCGAGAATTTATTAAATTCACAGGGTAAAATAAATGGAGATGATTAATTATATCTTCTTATGCAACTTTAACGAGAATGTAACTTAATTCAAATATTGTAACTCAAAGATCAGTGTTTAGTTGTATACCTGATGTGTGACGGGTGTTAATGTAATGTTTCGCCCGCACGGTGTAGTGTGAGCTGCTTTAAGTCTTAGGAAAGCAATCAGCTTACATAGCACAGAATGGCGTATTAAAAATTGAAATCGACCGAAAAGTCGATAACGTATATAAAACCAAGTGCAAAGAATAGTGCACGCATAACAACGTTTGGCTTAGGATATTGTCACTGTATGTGAATGAATATTCGTTAAGTACCGAAATAAGTGTTAGTGCTCATCCCCCAGAGGAAGACACCTCTACGAGTACTGACATCGACAAGCTATAGATATATGGAGAATAAAATGGCTGGTGTATTGGGAATGATTCTTGCTGGTGGTGAAGGCTCTCGCTTAAGACCTTTGACTGAATCTCGCAGCAAACCCTCGGTTCCTTTCGGTGGTAGTTACCGCTTAATTGATTTCGCTTTGAACAACTTCGTTAATGCTGATCTTATGAAGATCTACGTATTAACACAATTTAAGTCACAATCTCTGTTCCACCACATGAAAAAAGGTTGGAATATCAGTGGCATCACAGATCGTTTTATCGACCCAATTCCTGCGCAAATGCGTAAAGGAAAGCGTTGGTATGAAGGCACAGCCGATGCTATCTACCAAAATATGGGCTTTATGGAGCTGGAAGAACCTGATCAAGTCTGTATTTTTGGTTCTGACCATATCTATAAAATGGACATCAAACAAATGCTTGATTTCCATAAAGAAAAGAAAGCAGCGTTAACCGTTTCTGCACTGCGTATGCCGCTTGCTGAAGCATCAGAGTTCGGTGTTATCGAGGTGGATGCTGAAGGCCGTATGATTGGCTTTGAAGAGAAACCTGCAAATCCTAAGTCGATTCCGGGAGACCCAGAGTCAGCGCTCGTTTCAATGGGCAACTACGTATTCGAAGCGAAAGAACTTTTTGCTGAACTAACGGAAGATGCAGATAAACCTGAATCTTCACATGACTTCGGGAAAGACATTATTCCAAACATGTTCCCACGCGGTGATGTGTTTGTTTATGATTTCAGCACCAACCGTATTACTGGTGAGAAAGAAGAAGTTTACTGGCGCGATGTAGGTACGATTGATGCGTACTGGCAAGCACATATGGACCTTCTTAAGAAAGATGCACCATTCTCGCTATACAACCGTAAATGGCCTCTACACACTTACTATCCGCCACTACCACCAGCGACGTTTACTGACTCGGCTAATGGTCGAATTCAGATCATTGATAGCCTTGTGTGTAGCGGTAGTTACGTACGTGGTTCGCGTATTGAAAAGAGTGTATTAGGCTTCCGCAGTAATATCGCATCAGCGTGTGATATTAGTGAGAGTATTTTATTAGGTGATGTGAAGGTGGGCGAGGGTTGTATACTTCGTCGCGTTATCATTGATAAAGATGCAGACATCGCACCGGGCACTCAAATTGGTGTAAACCTGACAGAAGACAAAAAGCATTACCACGTATCTGACGATGGTGTAGTTGTAATTTCTAAAGGAGCGCGAGTTGGTTACTAAAACTCTCTCGGTACTTTTTGTAGCGTCTGAAGTTGAAGGCTTGATTAAAAGTGGTGGCTTGGCTGATGTAGCCAAGGCACTGCCGAAAGCGTTACAAACACTCGAACAGGACGTTCGAGTGACTATCCCCGCGTATAGAAACATTCCAAACATTGATGCAGCCGAAGTCATTTTATCGACCGAGCTCGATCATTGGCCTCATACCGCTTACCAAGTCAAAAAACTGAGTGTAGAAGGTGTTCAAGTTTTTGGTATCGAATGTGCCAAATATTTCGACCGTCCAGAAATGTACGCAGAAAATAATCAAGCTTACGCAGATAACGGAGAGCGTTTCTCGTTCTTCAGTGCAGCCTGCCTTGATATGCTTCCTAAGCTTGGCTTCCAACCTGATATCATTCATGCAAATGACTGGCATACAGGCTTTGTTCCTTTTTTGCTTAAATCACGTTATCAACAACATGATTTCTTTGAAAATACGCGCAGTGTTATCTCAATTCACAACGCAGTTTTCAAAGGTGTGTTCGCATACGATGAACTGCAATTTCTACCAGAAATGCATAGCTACAATGTGCCTGAAGCTTCAGTGAGTGACACGCATGTCACAATGCTGAGAGCCGGCGTGATGTGTGCTGATAAGGTGAACGCAGTCAGTCCAACGTATGCCGAGGAGTTGAAAACGGAATTAGGCAGTCATGGTATGGCAGCAGAATTCCAGTACAGATCCGCGGATCTTTTTGGCATTTTGAATGGTTGTGATTACGGAGCTTGGAACCCGGAAACGGATGCTTTCCTCCCTCGTAAATTCAAAGCGACAAAGCACAGCATGGTTCGTGGGAAGTCAGCTTGTAAGCAAAAACTGCAGCAAGATGTTGGCCTCCCCGTCACCGATTGTGCGGTTTATGGCATGGTTTGTCGTTTGACTAATCAGAAAGGTGTTCATTACTTACTGCCTATCATCGAACAGTTTTTGAAAAACGATCTTCAGATCGTGATTGTCGGTACTGGTGATCCAGTTTTAGCGAGTCAGCTGAAAGAGCTGTCGGCACTTCACTCAGATAAGTTCTCGTTTGTAGAAGCGTATAATAATGAGCTTGCGCACTTAGTTGAAGCGGGTTCTGATTTCTTCTTGATGCCTTCGGAGTTCGAACCTTGTGGCTTAAACCAAATCTACAGCATGGCTTACGGTACGTTACCGATTGTTCGCTCTGTGGGCGGTTTAAAAGACAGTGTGAATGATTACGATCAGGATCCCGAGATAGCGACCGGCTTTGCTTTTGAAGAGCCAACACCGCAAGCGTTACTGGCAGTATTGCATCGTTCATTACTACTTTATGCACAAAATTCCGCTGAAATTAAGCGTGTTCAACTTTACGCGATGCAACAAGATTTTAGTTGGGAAGATGCGGCAAAAGAATATCTTACGATGTACCATTATGCATTTTAACGTACTGAATTAGCTGTAAAATAAGCTGATGTATAACAACTGAACTTAATAGTAGAAGGCGCTCTGATAGTAGAGTGCCTTTTTGTTTTCTGGTCAGATCACATCACGTTTAGGAAGAGAAAACTTGCAAACTCATTTTAGTCAGGTAGAAAAGGTGGGGTAGGTATTCACATGACTAATGTTAGGTTTGACACTATTATCACTTAAATTTCTTGATTGCGTGATATCCTTAGCCATCGCCTTGTGATGAGGCAGAGCTCCATTCCAATAATTAAAGCGATAGGTATGTCTGAGAGTTTACTATTTCATAAAACATTTACTCACCCTACGAGCGATGAGTGGGTTGTATTTGTGCATGGCGCAGGAGGCAGTTCCTCCATTTGGTTTAAGCAGATCAAAGCGTATAAACAGCACTTCAACTTGCTTCTCATTGATTTGAGAGGGCATGGTAAATCAGACAACATCCTCAAAGAGCTGATTTCGAATCGTTATACGTTCAAAGCGGTAACGCTCGATATTCTTAAGGTGTTAGACCATCTGAAAATCCGTTCTGCACACTTTGTAGGCATGTCTTTGGGCACGATTATTGTCCGTAATGTCGCAGAGCTAGCGGCTGGCCGAGTACGTTCAATGGTGCTAGGTGGTGCCGTGACCAAACTCAACACTCGCTCTCAAGTCTTAATCAAGTTGGGTAACTTGAGTAAGCACATCATTCCTTATATGTGGTTATACAGCCTTTTTGCTTACGTTGTGATGCCACAAAAAAGCCAAAAAGAATCACGTCACCTGTTTATCCGCGAAGCCAAAAAGCTGTGCCAAAAAGAGTTTAAACGCTGGTTTATCCTTACGGCTGATGTGAACCCATTGATGAAGTACTTCAAAGACCGAGAATTGCCGATTCCAACTTTGTATTTGATGGGCGAGCGCGACTACATGTTCATCAAGCCAGTAAAAGAAATGGTTGAAGCGCATAAGTCGAGTGAGTTGGTAGAAATTGCCAATTGTGGGCATGTGTGTAACGTAGAAAACCCTGAAGAATTCAATCAACGATCTATCGCTTTTATACAAAAGCAAATTCAGTGATTCTTTAGCAGAACAGATGCTCGAATAGAATTGAAACAAAAACGGGAAGCTAATTTTAGCTTCCCGTTTTTATTTGGAGGAGGTATCTGACCGAGTTGTTATATAAGGCCGTTGGAGCCACTTTACCTTTCAAAACCTGCTATTCAGGTGAAGCAGCACCGCACTGCCAACAAGAACCGAATTGTGCTTCGTTGACTTCATGACATTCTCCGCAACGCCACTCTTCATAAATGATCGAATCTTGCTGTTTCTGGTAGTCATTAACAACTGTCCGGGCTTTGCTCGCCAATTCTGGCTCATATAACCATACGTAAGGGTCAGTTTCTTCGGTAAATGGGATTTCCCCTTTCAAACCGAATAACCCTTCACCACGAACTTCACACGCAATATTCACACTTTCTAGCAATCCACAGATGATGTGGGCTTCTGTCGGATTCGATGCACTGAAGATTTTCATTGAGATAGAACCTTATCTGGCTATATGCGTTATTTAGCTATTATAAGTATACGTTATTCAGTGATAGACGTTATTCAGCCACAGGTGCTGAGCGAAATTTATTCATCAACCATTTTGCAATGATTGGGAATACACCCAGTAAGGCAAATGACAAAAGTACTGAAGGGGACACGATACCCGAAAGTGAATCAATTTCCGCGAGTTGAGTACCAGCATTCAAGAAAACAGCAGTACCCGGTAACATTCCTATTTGACTCGTAATGTAGTAACGACTCACGGACATCGGTGTTAGACCCATCAACAGATTGATAAGAAAAAATGGGAATACAGGAATCAGACGCAGAGAAAACAAGTAAAATGCTCCGTCTTTTTCAACGCCCTTGTTAATCGTTGCTAATTTGTCACCAAATTTGGTTTGGATCCAGTCACGTAAAAGGTAGCGGCTACTTAGAAATGCGAGGGTTGCACCAATGGCACTGGCGAAAGAGACCAGCAGCAAACTATTCCAGAAACCAAATAGCGCAGCTCCTAACAGGGTCACAACAGCAGCACCAGGAATGGAGAAAGCAGTAATCATTACATACGCGACAAAATAGATAGCAGCGGCAGCAATGAAGTTGCTATCAATGTAGTCATTTAAAACGGCTTGTTGGGCCTTGGCATTTTCAAGCGTTAGGTATTGGCCGAAATTGACGCCTAACAAGACGATGGTTACGACCAACACAATACCCAATATCATTTTCTTACTCATTGATACTTCCTCTAAATTTTCAATGTATACCATTAGTATAGATAGACAGGCAAAGCATAGATTAACTTTCAGCAGATATAAAAAAAGCCGCAGTAAATGCGGCTTAGTTATATAGATAATTTGCACTGACAATGTTAATTGACGCGATTGATAAGCTCTTCACGACGCTGCTGCGGTATAACAGACCAATGTGTGCCATTGATCGCGCCTTCTAACGCCCAAAGTAGTTCAATACTGACAGAAGACGCATGTGATTCTTTGATGGCGTTAAATGCGTTTACAGAGCCAGATTCATATAAACGTTCTACGGAATCGATCCCTGCTTTTTTCAACATACGCTCAGTGGCGAGTCGAAGGTTGGGCAGATCTTTGAGTCGAGTAGGCTTAGCTGAAGATTGCTCAGCTTTTTCTTCTTTAGCAAAACCCAGAGACGTCGTTGCAAGCTGCAAGATTTTCTCTTGGTCTTGCCACAGGCCTTCAGGTAAAGCGAAATATTTAGTAACGACAGGGAAACCACGTTTTTTGTAGACGTACGGTTGAAACCCTTGTTGTTCGAACTGTTTCGTTGTGCATTTGTCTGCTCGTATGTGCAACTGGTCATTTACAACCAGAGCAAACATAGTGTCATCAGCAAAAAGACCGAAGCCACCAAACATCGAGCGTGATTTTATTTTTCCTAGGGATTCAAATAATTTCATTGAATCCTTTAGTATCGGTTTATCCATGTTATTTATCTCGGTGTATTTGAACTACGCCACCAAATAAGCAGGTCCGAGAGATTAGCAAAATGTTGCAATTAAATTGTCAATTAGCCGTAAATTACTAAATTATTAGTAGTTACTGCATTTTGCCATCGGTAACCCCGCTACCATACCAACGAGTGGTTTAGGCCGGAAGCTTTGCGTCTCACTCTTTCAAGTGATTTGCCCTGTGCGTGACTGATTGAATAGAATAAAGTTTTTGTTGAATGAGGCTCACACTTGTTATTTCAAAATGTGATATTGCTTCAATTAATGATCTTTCCAGTATGATACCAGGTTCATTCATGTTGTTGATAAAAAAAGCGCACCTAAAGGTGCGCTTAATTATATTAAACTGAATTTATCAATTAATTTAACGTTTTAACTGTGCTTCGCTCAACAATTTCAGGATGCATTTCGAACACACGCTTTTCATGGTCTTTATCTTTAATGCGTTCTAACAAAATTTCGAAAGCGTTCTTACCAACACGACGTTTGGGTTGGTGAACCGTTGTTAACGGCGGAGAGAAGTATTCAGCCAACTCGATGTTGTCATAGCCGATCACTGAAATATCTTCAGGGATACGAATTCCTTTCTCTTGCAGTCTGCTCATTAGGCCGAGTGCCATCGTGTCGTTAAAACAGAATACGGCCGTTGGGCGATCTACCATCTTAATGATTTTCTCTGCCGCAAGAACCGCCGTATCACACTCGAAGTTACCTTCAATGATCATGTTATCATCGGCAGCAATCTTAGCTTCGTTGAGTGCGCGTTTGTAACCCGCGATGCGTTCAACACATGCCGCTTTGTCTAAGTGGCCACTTAAACAAGCAATCTTGGAGTGACCGTGATCAATGAGGTATTTGGTCGCTAGGTAACCACCTTCCTCAGAGTTGTCGATGATCTTATCTGCTTGAGAACTCTCAGGGCCCCAATCCATAATCACTTTAGGGATGTCAGCGTGACGGTCTAACATGCCTCTCAGTTCTTCAGTTAGGTCAGAACACATAACTAAGATGCCATCTACACGTTTCTCTGCAAGCATTCGAATGTAGTCACGTTGCTTCTCATAGATACCGCCCGTATTACACAGGATCAAAGTGTAACCTTGACGGTAGCAGTAGCTTTCAACACCATCGATAACTTCAGAGAAGAATAGGTTAGTTGATTGAGTAACTAGCATGCCGATAGTGCGGGTTGTATTGCACTTCAAACTACGAGCAACGGCACTTGGTGCATAGTTCAGTTCGTCTACGGCTTTATTTACTTTTTCTTGCGTCGCTTCTGCAACAAAGCGAGTTTTGTTGATTACGTGAGAAACGGTTGTTGTTGATACGCCTGCTAAGCGAGCGACATCTTTTATAGTGGCCATGGTTTTATCCTATTAGAAGCTACTTTCCCAAAGTACGGAATGAAGTAGCCGTTAAGCTACCTAACTAAGAGCTTAAATTTGTAGGGCTCTTTGGGTACTAAAGTGCTAAAAAACAAAAAACCGCTATTGAGCGGCTTGTCTTAACACCGAAATGCTCAAAACTATAATAAGCATAGCATTTCGTGAATGTTTCATATTTTATCGTTTGCGGTCACAATTTTAGACTGACTAGAAATTACTCGCAATAAAATTCACCCGGAAATCCGGGTGAATTGTCACATTCTTCTGAATTTATCTAACGAGTCATCCAATAAGCTTATTCACCAGCGAGGTATTGGGTGTCCAATTTGCAGAATGCAAGTAGCAGAGATGAGACTGAAGCGTAGAAACCGAATTCGTCAACGTCATGACATTTAACGTTGAACTTTGGTACCCAAGTAAGAAGTTGTTGCTCGATAAATTGCTGTTGAACAATGAACGATTTTTCTAGCTCTTCTTCAAATTCCGTTTCATTAGAACGGATGATCAAGTTGCCAAGGAAGTCGAGTGCGATAGCGATGTGGTCAGCTGGTTCTTTTAGATCTTGGTTCACCACTAAGTTGTGCTTAGCCATGATCTCTTCCATATCTTTTGCTTGCTTATCATTCAAAAGGCCAGTCTCACCGATATACATAGAAGCGTAAGGAAGTGCGCCATGCTTATCTGTTTTTAAGAATAAGTCACAGAAGTCTGCAGACAATTCTAGTTGAGCATCTTCACGCGTTTGTAGGCGGTTTAGCGCATCCACTAGGCTATCGATCGCCGGCTTTAGTGTTTCATTTTCGCCTAAACCAGTTAGGAAAGAACGAATTTCAACAGAGTGGTAGTGATCGAGTTCTTCTTGAGTGATCTCTTTAGCGAATAAGCTTGATAGCCACCAGTATATTTCTGCTCTTTGCTCGTTGAACGCTTTCGTATCTTTCATTTCTTAGATCCTGATTTAGTCTTGTGGTGTTACTTATATGCGTCTTGAAGTCACTAGTGCATAAGCACACCAAGGCTGAATAACAAGGTTATTTGCGAAACGCAAAGTTACTCGTTAGTAGTAATGCCTATATTGAATTGCGATGGACGATAAATAGCAAGGTTTAAGATTGTCTTGTATCAAAAAAGATCCATGTTTCTGGCTTTTATCTTGTGTACCACTAGAATTGTTACGAGTTATGAATAGAATAGTCACTGAAACTATTAAATAAGAAAAGTGGTGTAGATGAGCTATCACGTATTAGTCGTAGAAGATGATGTGGTAACCCGCAGTAAACTGGTCGGATACTTCCAGAACGAAGGTTACACAGTAAGCGAAGCAGAAAGCGGCGCTCAAATGAGAAACGTGTTAGAAGAAAACAACGTTGACCTCATTATGCTGGACATCAACTTACCAGGCGAAGATGGATTGATGCTAACTCGCGAATTACGCAGTCAATCAGACATTGGAATTATTTTAGTTACTGGACGCACGGATAGCATCGACAAAATCGTTGGCCTTGAAATGGGCGCTGATGATTACGTTACTAAACCCTTCGAACTTCGCGAGTTATTGGTTCGAGTTAAAAACCTACTTTGGCGCATTTCTGCCGCTCGTAAAACAGCAGCAGGTAAGGTTGAAGAGACTGAAGACGAATCTGTGGTTCGTTTTGGTGAGTGGACGTTTGATATCCCTCGTCGTGCGCTAAGCAAAAACGGCGAACCGGTTAAACTGACTAAAGCTGAATATGAACTGTTGGTTGCGCTCTCTTCTTATCCTAACCAGGTATTAAGTCGTGAACGCATTCTGAATATGATCAGTCACCGAGTGGATGCTCCAAACGATCGAACTATCGACGTGTTAATCCGTCGTATGCGTGCGAAGATGGAGTTTGACCCTAAGAATCCACAAATTTTTGTAACGGTTCACGGTGAAGGTTACATGTTCGCTGGTGATTGATTTCCTTCGGGAATGACCAATCAACAACGATATTTAAACGTAAAAAGCCGAGACATCATTGATGTCTCGGCTTTTTTATTGCTTAGCTTTTATTGTTTATGAACTGGAAACCTGCAAATTACTTGGTTAATCAGTCTTGCCTATCTGGCCGAGTCTACAGATAAGACTATTTCTACAGGTAAGACTATGTCTACTGATAAAATTCAGTTTACTGATTCGGTTGAGTTTATTGAGGCTGAGCCGCAGAAATACCACCGTCATCTTCAACTAAGCGAGATGTTTCAGGAACAACAATGGGTTCTTCAACGGTGTCATTGCTTGTATCAAGCCAATCACGCAGGCTTTGCCACATCAACCCCATTGTTTCGTGCCAGTAACGCTCAGTTTGCTCAAGGTAAAGAGCTTTAGGCATGTACTTATTCCAAGGTTCAACAATCCCTTCTTGTGCAAGGTAATTGGTTGGGGCTGGTAATGGCTTCATGCCAGCTGCATGGAATTCATTCAATGCGCGAGTCATATGGCTAGCGGAAGTTACCAGTACCATTCTTTTATTTTTAACGAACGCAGCGGCTTGTCGGGCTTCTTCCCATGTGTCTTTCGCTGTT
The DNA here is from genome assembly GCF_025195005.1 of Vibrio sp. NC2. Classification (NCBI taxonomy): domain Bacteria; kingdom Pseudomonadati; phylum Pseudomonadota; class Gammaproteobacteria; order Vibrionales; family Vibrionaceae; genus Vibrio; species Vibrio sp. NC2. The sequence continues at coordinate 129,722 of NZ_JANVFC010000006.1, read as the reverse complement.
TCAAGCAGAATGATATCGGGCTTTGCGACACCTAGAGCCAACGCAACTTTGGCCATCATTCTAGCATTGCTCACCTCAGTGCCTGCGCCATAGCCAGACAAAATGAGTTTTGCACCAGGGTAAAGGCGTAGAATACGAATCCCTTCACTTAAACGCATTAGACCGGTGCGACTAAGCTCTGATGTTGGTGGGATTTGGTCGTCTACGACGTGACCACTTCCGAGAACCATCACGTAATCGACGGTTTCATCGACAGGTAAAAAAGCGGTGTGTTGCCTTTCCATTGGCATTAAAAGTTGACTAGAAACTGGCTGGAAAGCGATTAGGAAAATACCACATAGGGCTGAAAGGGTGATTAGGCAACCCGTCTTCCTTTTGGTAGTAAACATCACTAGGGCTAAACCCAGAAAAGCGAGAATTAACATTGCTGGCAGTGGCATCAGTAACGAAGACACTACTTTTTTCAGCTCAAACATATCCGAATAGTCCGAAAAAACATCACTTAGTAGTAAAAAGAGACATCGCCTCTTTATTCCTGAAATTCCTGTGACAGAATAGCAGGCACGATAGGACATAATAACTCAAGTAGCCGTGACTGAAGACCGTAATTTCGACGATATTGCCCACAAATTTGCAAAAAATATTTACGGCTCTGACAAAGGAGAGATCCGTCAGATCATCGTATGGGAAGATTTAGAACAAGCTTTGAGCAAATTTGAGCAATCAGCTTCGCCGCTGCATGTGCTTGATGCTGGAGGCGGCCTTGCGCAGATGTCGCAAAAAATTGCGTCGCTTGGGCATAACGTTTCTCTTTGTGACCTCTCTTCTGAAATGCTGAAGCTAGCAGAAGAAAGTATCAGTGAAGCGGGGTTGCTAGAGCAGTATCGGTTTATTCATTCTCCGGTCCAAAAAGTAGCAGAGCACCTTGAAGGCCAAGTTGATTTTGTGATGTTTCATGCCGTAATGGAATGGCTCGCAGATCCTAAAGAGGCGCTTGATTTATTACTGGAACAAGTTAAACCCGGTGGTGTTGCCTCGATAATGTTTTACAACCACCATGGATTAGTCCTGAAAAATGTGATTTGTGGCAACATTCCTCATGTATTGAATGGGATGCCACATCGAAAACGGTTTAAGCTGCAACCACAAAAAGGCTTGAAGCCAGAAGAGGTTTATCAATGGATAGAAGACGCCGGTCTAGAAATCTGTGGTAAATCAGGCATTCGCTCTTTCAGTGACTACATAGGTAATATGGAGTACATGGGTGATTACCAATTTGAAGATGTGTTGGAACTAGAAAAACAGCTATGTCGCCAAGAGCCATATCTGTCGCTAGGCCGTTATATTCACGTTTGGGCTCAAAAACCTGCGCAATAATAGCGGTGAATGTGGTAAAAGAAGCCACAACATGCGCTATGCAATCGTAACAAGCCCGCGTCATAAAGAAATAGGCGTCATATCTAATACGTTCGATATGACGAAGAACAGTAACAGGAACCACAATGAGTGAAATGACTCAAACTGCCGAAGAGCAGCCAATTGATGAGTTGGTAGGCTGGGTCAAGCAGCATGACTTTTCATTAAACTTGCCGCCAGAGCGCTTAGCATTTTTGATTGCTATCGCAGTACTAAGCAATGAAAGGTTCGATGAAGAGTTGGGCGAAGGTGAACTGCACGATGCATTTACCATTGTCACTCGACTGTTTGAAGATACTGGCGAAGCGTCTGCGTTTCGTGCCAACAATGCCATCAATGAGCTAGTTAAACAGAAGTTGATCAGCCGCTTTACCAGTGAAATCACCGATGGTGCGAGCATATACCGCTTATCACCGTTGGCCGTTGGTATCTCTGATTATTACTTACGTCACCGTCAGTTCTCTAAATTAAAACTGTCTATTCAGCTTTCTATGGTTGCCGATGAGATGGCAAAAGCCATTGAAGCTGCGCAGAAGGGCGGAACTCCGGGGCATTGGAAAAAGAACGTTTACGGCGTGCTCAAATATTCAGTTGGTGAAATTTTCGATCAGATTGATCTTAACCAACGTGTTATGGATGAGCAGCAACAAACCGTTAAGCAGCAAATTGCCGACCTTTTAAATAAGGACTGGCGAGAAGCGATTAATAACTGTGAAGCTTTGCTATCAGAAACTTCTGCGACGCTAAAAGAATTGCAAGATACCTTGCAAGCGGCGGGTGATGAACTGCAAACACAGATCCTCGATATTCAAGAAATTGTTTACGGTGACGATGAGCTCGAGTTCGTTGGCGAAACCCTGTTCGGTTTGCAAATGAAGCTTGACCGAATCATCAGTTGGGGTCAGCAAGCTATCGACTTGTGGATCGGCTACGACCGCCACGTTCACAAATTTATCCGTACCGCGATCGATATGGATAAAAACCGTGCCTTTAGCCAACGCTTGCGTCAGTCAGTCACAGACTACTTTGATGCGCCTTGGTTATTGACTTACGCCGATGCTGAGAAGCTGACCGATCTTCGTGATGAAGCGCTCGTGCTTCGTGATGATGAAGTGATGGGACAAGCGCCAATCGACGTTGAGTACGAAGAATTTGAGCAAGTGAATGATCTGCTTTCAGAACGAATTGCAGAGATGTTAAAAGCTCACAAACAGCAAGGCGCGCCAATTGACCTTGGCCTTGTGCTACGAGATTACCTCGCAGCACACCCTCGCACACACCATTTTGATTTAGCCAGAATTGTTGTCGACCAAGCCGTGCGCTTAGGTTACTCAGAGTCTGACTATCAGGCTATTCAGCCAGATTGGCAGGCAATCAACGATTTCGGTGCAAAGGTACAAGCAAATGTCATTAACAAGTACTGATGATTACATGCCAGAGAAACTGGTAAAAGCGATAGCGAACCCGTTGTTCCCCGCGCTAGATAGCATGCTGCGTTCAGGTAAACATGTTTCAACAGAAGATCTAGACAACCACGCGTTGCTTTCTGATTTCGAAGTGGAACTTCAGCATTTTTACCAACGCTACAATACGGAACTGGTAAAAGCGCCGGAGGGTTTCTTCTACCTGCGTCCGCGTTCTACATCTCTGATTGGCCGTAGTGTGTTGTCTGAGCTAGACATGCTGGTTGGTAAGGTGTTGTGTTTCTTATACCTAAGCCCAGAACGTCTTGCTCATGAAGGTATCTTCACCAATCAAGAATTGTTTGATGAATTGATGTCGTTAGCGGATGAGAAAAAGCTCATGAAGCTAGCAACGAACCGCGCATCTGGTTCTGACTTAGACAAAGAAAAGCTCTTTGAAAAAGTACGTACTTCTTTGCGTCGTTTACGCCGTATCGGCATGCTGATTGCGATTGGTGAAACCGGCAAGTTCCGTATCAGCGAAGCGGTATTCCGCTTTGGCGCTGACGTTCGTGTTGGCGACGACATGAAAGAAGCGCAATTACGTCTTATTCGTGATGGTGAAGCCGTGGTTCATACACAAGAGCCAAACCAAGGCAGCTTGCTAAATGAAGAGCAGGTAGAAGCCGCATCAGAACTAGACTTAGATGAAAACGGTCAACAAGACATTTTTAACGATCAAGCCGGCTTTGACCTTGAGTCAAACGATGGCGAGCAAACAAAAGTAGAAGGTGAAGCATGATTGAAAGAGGTAAGTATCAATCATTAACCATGATCAACTGGAACGGCTTTTTTGCGCGTACTTTTGATATTGATGGGTTGGTTACAACGCTTTCTGGCGGTAACGGTGCAGGTAAGTCGACCACAATGGCGGCATTCATCACGGCATTAATTCCTGACCAAAGCCTTTTGCATTTCCGTAACACAACGGAAGCGGGCAGTTCACAGTCATCTCGTGATAAAGGCCTTTACGGTAAGCTTCAGCCGGGCGCATGTTATGCCGCGCTAGATGTGGTGAACTCTCGTAATCAGCGTCTATTGTTCGCAGTAAAACTGCAGCAAGTAGCGGGTCGTGATAAGAAAGTAGACATCAAACCGTTTGTTATCCAAGGCCTCCCAAGCCATGTGAAACCAACCGATGTTTTGATTCAGAACGTTTCAGACAGCCATGCTCGCGTATGCCAGCTGAACGACGTAAAAGCGGCGGTTGCACAATACGAAGGCGCGCACTTTAAAGCGTTTTCTTCGATTGTTGATTACCACTCACAGATGTTTGAATACGGTGTAGTACCGAAGAAATTGCGTAACAGCAGCGACCGTTCTAAGTTCTACCGCTTAATTGAAGCATCACTTTACGGTGGTATTTCTAGTGCAATTACGCGTTCACTGCGTGATTACCTTCTGCCACAAAATGGTGGTGTGAAGAAAGCATTCCAAGACATGGAATCTGCACTTCGCGAAAACCGCATGACACTTGAAGCGATCAAAACGACTCAGTCGGATCGTGACTTGTTCAAACACTTGATCACAGAATCTACGAACTACGTGGCAGCAGATTACATGCGCCATGCCAACGATCGTCGCAACAAGCTTGATCAAACTATGAAATTCCGTGGTGAACTGTTTGGTTCACGTGAAACCTTGCTTAATCAAAACAACTTGTTGAACCGCGTTCAAGAAGAGCTTGAGCTGCTGGTCGATCAAGAATCGGCACTAGAGCAAGATTATCAAGCGGCTTCGGATCATCTTCAATTGGTTCAAACTGCACTTCGTCAGCAAGAGAAAATTGCTCGCTACAGTGAAGATTTAGAAGATCTTAATGAGCGTCTAGAAGAACAGATGATGGTAGTTGAAGAAGCTCAAGAGCGAGTATTTCTTGCTGAAGAGCAGGCAACCATTACTGAAGAAGAAGTGGATAGCCTGAAAACTCAGCTTGCTGACTACCAACAAGCGTTGGATGTTCAGCAGACTCGTGCACTTCAATACCAGCAAGCGGTTCAAGCATTAGAGAAAACTAAGCAGCTACTTGGTGATGAGTCTATTACTGCAGAAAGCGCATTAACTCTGGTTTCTGAGCTAAAAGCACAAGAAGAATCAAGCACTCAAACGTTACTGTCGACTAAGCACAAACTAGACATGTCTTCTGCTGCGTCTGCGCAGTTCGACAAAGCGTTCGCTCTTATTAAAAGCATCGTTGGTGACGTTGAACGTAAAGAAGCATCTAACAGTGCTAAGCAAGCGTTAGAAAAAGGCCGTAACGCAAAACACGTTGTTGAAAACGAACAGCAGTGGCGTGCTCAGCACCGTGACATGGCTCGTGATGTGGCGCAGCAGCGTCAAGCAAAAGAGCTTGCGACTGAATACCAAAAGCAACACAACACCTCACTGACTGACGAAGCGGTTTTCGATGAAGAACGTGAACGCCATGCAATGCAGATCGAGTCTCTTGAGTACGCTCAAGAAGAGCTGCGTGAAGCGAAGAGTGAGCAACGTCGTGTGCAACAAAACCACGACCAAGAGATTCAAAAACTTGAGTCTATTGCTCCAGCGTGGATCACGGCGAACGACGCACTTGAAGCACTAAGAGATCAAACAGAAGCTGAGCTAGAAGATAGCCAAGCAGTAATGACTCAAATGCAGCAAGTGCTTGAAGACGAAAAATCTCAAGCGGTAGCGAAAGATCAATTAGCGACTCGTCGTGCGCAACTTGAGCAAGAGATTGAACGCTTAGCATCTCCGGGTGGTTCTAACGATCCTCGTTTGAAAGGTTTAGCTGATACGCTTGGTGGCGTGCTGCTTTCTGAGATTTACGATGACATTACCATTGGTGATGCACCGTATTTCAGTGCGATGTACGGCCCGGCTCGTCATGCGATTGTTGTGTCAGATCTTGATGGTATTAAAGATAAGCTGGTGGATCTTGATGATTGTCCAGATGACCTTTACATCCTTGAAGGCGATGTCGATGCATTTGATGACAGCTCATTCAATGCTGATGAGTTAGAGGGCGCGGTGTGTGTTCAGCTGAACGATCGCCAAATGCGTTACTCTCGTTTCCCTGAGATTCCTCTGTTTGGCCGTGCGGCTCGTGAACAACGATTAGAGAAATTGCGTGAAGAGCGTGATGTTGTTGTGGAAAACCACGCGAAAGCGGCGTTTGATGCACAAAAGCTGAATCGCCTATACCAAGCATTCAATAGCTTTGTTGCTAAGTACCTACACGTTGCATTTAACGCTGACCCTGAACAGGCACTAGTGTCTATTCGTGACAAGCGTAACCAGATTGTACTTTCTTTGGCTGAATTAAATTCTAAAGAGCAACAGCAACGTAGTCAGCTACAACAGAGTAAACAAGCGTTGGGTGCGCTAGACAAATTAGCACCAATGGTTCGTATTTTAGAAGACGAAACATTGGCTGAACGCCTCGCTGAATTAGAAGCGCAACTAGAGCGCTTGAGCGAAGCTAAGTCGTACTTGAACAACCATGGCAAAGCACTTGCTTCGTTAGAGCAGATCGTTTCTGCACTAGACGCAGACCCTGAACAGTTCGAGACACTAGAAGCACAATACCAACAAGCTGACCAAGCTCTACAAAGCCTGAAAGGTAAAGTGTTTGCTCTGTCTGACTTGATTGAACGTCGTCACTACTTTGCCTATGCGGATTCTGTTGATCTTCTAAACAAGAGCAGCGAACTGAGCGAGCAATTAAAAGCGAAATTGGTTCAAGCTGAACAAGCTCGAACTAAAGGCCGTGATGGCTTCAAGCAAGCTCGCGAACAGATGAACCAATACAACCAAGTATTGGCAGCACTGAAGAGCTCACATCAAGCGAAGCAAGAAACGGTTCAAGAGTTCAAGCAAGAGCTACAAGAGTTTGGTGTCAATGCTGATGAAGGCGCTGAAGAGCGTGCTGTACGTCGTCGTGACGAGCTTCAAGAGCGTTTGCACACATCTCGCAGCCGTAAGAGCGAATACGAGCGTACGATTACGTCAACTGAACTTGAGATGAAAGCCTTGGCTAAGCGTCTTAAGAAAGTTCAGAAAGACTACACAGAGCTTCGTACCTTCGTTGTTGCAGCAAAAGCAGGCTGGTGTTCAGTACTTCGCTTAGCTCGTGAGAATGACGTTGAACGTCGTCTACACAAACGTGAACTGGCTTATCTAACGGCGGGCGAGCTTCGCTCTATGTCGGATAAATCACTGGGTGCGCTACGTCTGGCGGTAGCCGACAATGATGACCTGCGTGATTCGCTGCGTCTATCTGAAGACAATGCACATCCAGAGCGTAAAGTTCTGTTCTACATTGCGGTTTACCAACACCTTCGTGAGCGTATTCGCCAAGACATTATTCACACGGATGATCCGGTTGAAGCAATCGAAGAGATGGAAGTTGAGCTAGCTCGACTAACAGAAGAATTGACGCAGCGTGAAAATCGCCTGGCAATCAGCTCTGAGTCCGTAGCAAGCATCATCAAGAAAACGATTCAGCGCGAGCAGAACCGTATTCGAATGCTGAACCAAGGTTTGTCTAACATTTACTTTGGTCAGGTTAAAGGCGTACGTCTGAACGTTAAGATCCGTGAAAGCCACGAGATCTTGCTATCAGGGCTAGCGACTCAACAAGAGCAACACAAAGACTTGTTTGAATCAACGCGCTTTACCTTCTCAGAAGCGATGGCGAAGTTATTCCAACGAGTGAACCCACATATCGATATGGGTCAACGTTCTCCGCAAGTTCTGGGTGAAGAGCTACTGGATTACCGTAACTACCTAGAGCTAAGTGTTGAAGTTAACCGTGGTTCAGACGGTTGGTTACAAGCGGAATCGGGTGCATTGTCTACGGGTGAGGCGATCGGTACGGGTCAGTCAATCCTATTGATGGTTATTCAGAGCTGGGAAGAGGAATCTCGTCGACTTCGCAGTAAAGACATCGTTCCATGTCGTTTGTTGTTCCTTGATGAAGCAGCACGTCTGGATTCTAAGTCAATATCTACGCTGTTTGAACTGTGTGACCGCTTAGGTATGCAGCTTCTGATTGCTGCGCCAGAGAACATTAGCCCAGAGAAAGGTACGACTTACAAACTGGTTCGTAAGGTCTTCAAAGACCACGAACACGTACACGTTGTTGGCCTACGTGGTTTTGCTCAAAACAAACCAGCATCTCCAGTTCAAGAGCTTATCGAAGAAGCTGAGCAATAAGCTTGATAGCTTAGCTATAAGCTCGAAAGCGACTCAATGATATTTGTTCAAAGCCCCTAATCATTAGGGGCTTTTTTGTACCTTGAATTTAATTTCTACAACTGAGTACCTTCCGCCTAGTCCTCTCGTCGATACTGATAAGACCACTCATACCTTATGGTTATTATCAATGGAACTTGTTTGAGGTCACACGCACAAAACCACAAATAATGTATGGTAATGACATAGATTTAATAATATTAATAATATTGTATTACTTAAATTTTAATTATTGATAACTCGCGTGTGCGAAAGGTAAAGGTAGGACTTAGGTATGATTCAAATCGTTATTGATGGGAAATATCGAATCGTCGAGCAAGGACAAACCGTTCTTGAGGCGGCAAAAACATGTGGTTTAGAGATCCCATCTTTATGTGGTTTGAACAAAACAGCGGATAAAGTACCGTGTGACTTGTGTGTTGTTGAAGTTGATGGCGTTGGTGTCACTCGTTCTTGTGAGCTTGAAGTGTCTAATGGGCTGAATATTACCACCCAGTCAAAACAGTTAACAACTCATCGGCAAGAAGCGTTGAACCGCATCATGACCGATCATTACGCCGATTGTGAAGCGCCATGCCAAACAGCGTGTCCTGCTGGGGTCGATATCCAATCTTACCTGCATCATATTGCTCAAAATGATCACATCAAAGCGATAGAGGTCATCAAAAAGACACTGCCAATGCCCCTGTCGATTGGTCGAGTATGTCCTGCTTTCTGTGAAACTGAATGTCGTCGCAACTTGGTCGATGAATCCATCGCGATTCGCCAACTCAAACGACACGCTGCCGACGCAGATTTAGCCGCTCAAGAGAGCTACATGCCAACTAAGAAACCAATTAAAGGCAAGAGTATTGCGATTGTTGGTAGTGGTCCCGGTGGTCTTACGGCGGGTTACTACCTATCTAACGAAGGCTACGATGTGAGTGTTTATGAGTCGATGCCCAAAGCGGGAGGTTGGCTGCGTTACGGTATCCCTGAATATCGCTTACCTAAGTCGATTCTAGATAAAGAAATCGAACTGATGTGTCGTAATGGGATGTCGGTAGAGTGTGATAAAAAACTCGGTGTTGATTTTACACTGTCTGATTTGAGTAACGATTTTGATGCGGTTTGCTTAGCGGTTGGTGCATCGCAAGCAGTTGAAATGAATTATCCGGGCAGCGAGCTTGGCGGTTGTTATCTAGGCGTCGATTACCTGAAAGATTACGTGACCGACCAACAGTATGTCACTGGTAAAAAGGTTGCAGTGATCGGTGGCGGGAATACCGCGATTGACTGTGCTCGAACCGCAGTTCGTGATGGTGCGGATACCACGCTGATTTATCGTCGTACTCGAGATGAGATGCCAGCAGAAGATTACGAAATCGAAGAAGCTGAGCATGAAGGTGTGAAGTTCCATTTCTTAACCAACCCGGCAGAAAACATAGCCGATGAAAATGGTCATGTATCAGAAATACGATTAGAGCGTATGGCTTTGGGTCCGGCTGATGCTTCAGGTCGTCGCAGCCCTAAACCAACAGGCGAATTCTTTGTTGAAGCGTTTGATACGGTTATTGCTGCCGTGTCGCAAAAGCCGGATCTGAGCTTTATGGACAATGAAGCGATTGATATTCCTCTTACTCGTTGGAATACCGCTGATGCCGATCCGCAAACCATGCATACAGGTACTGGCAATATCTTTAGTATTGGTGATTTCCGACGCGGCCCTGCAACCGCAGTGGAAGCGGTGGGGGATGGGCGCATTGCTGCACAGGCGATCGATCGCTTCTTCCATGGCGACATGGATAACATTCCGGCTAAACCGTTTAACTCAAGAAAGCACAAGCAGCTCAAAGCAGTGGATCCTGAGCAATACAAATCCATACAGCGTATGGCGCGTAAGATCATGCCAGAGCTAACACCCGAGCAGCGTGAACAAAGCTTCGACGAAGTAGAAACTGGATTTGATAATGCTGATGCAATTGCGGAAGCAGCAAGATGCCTAGAATGTGGTTGCCAAGCCAATACCGATTGCGACCTACGAGACTACTCGACCGAATACAAAGCAACGCAAACACATCCAGAGTACAAAATCGATGTGGCTTCGAATGAGAACTGGCAGGCGATACGCGTAGAAGAAGCGAAGGTCGGTTTAACAAGACAAAAATTTGCAGTTGATGACAGTTCAGAATTTATTATCTTTGATGCCAACCGCTGCATCAGTTGCGGGCAGTGTATCCAAGCGTGCCGTGAACAGAATGTTCATGGTGTTTTAAGCTTCATGAATCAATCTGATGGCAAGCCTGCATCAAGACCTGAATGTCGTCCTAATTTTGGGGCAGACAAGACCTTAATGGGCGACTCAAACTGCGTTCAATGTGGATCGTGTATTCAGGCGTGTCCAACCGGTGCAATGGTGGATGCTCGTGATAGAAAGCAGGGAGACACAGGCCTACTCAAGAAAGTCGATACCATCTGCACCTATTGTGGTGTGGGCTGTAAGCTAACCATGCATATCGATGAACAGAAAAACAGAATCCGTTATATCGAAGGCGGTGACTCTCCGGTTAATGAAGGCATGTTGTGTGTTAAGGGGCGATTCGGTTTCGATTTTGTGGGCAGTGATGCGCGTTTAACCACACCATTAATTCGTAAAGATGGCTGGTTGCAACCTGCAAGTTGGGAAGAAGCGATTAAACTCATTGCTGATAAATTTACCGCGATTAAACAGGGTTTCGGTAGTAATGCTTTAGCGGGCTTCTCGTCGGCGAAAACCACCAATGAAGACAACTATGCCTTCCAAAAATTCATACGTCGCGAACTAGGTACCAATAACGTCGATCACTGTGCTCGTCTTTGTCATGCTTCGACTGTTACCGGTTTAGAGGCTTCGCTGGGCAGCGGTGCAATGACCAATGATATTCCAAGTATCAAGCACTCAGATGTGATCTTTATTATCGGTTCAGACACTACTTCAGCACACCCAATTATTGGCTCGCACATCAAGCAAGCGGTGAGGCATGGTGGAGCACGATTGATCGTTGCTGATCCAAAACGAATCGATATTGCTGACCACGCTGAGCTTTATTTAGCGCACCGACCGGGCACCGATGTGATGCTGATTAATGGTGTGATGCAGCAGATCATCAAACACGGTTGGTACGATCAAGATTATATTGATGATCGTGTTGACGGCTTTGATACCTTATTGCAGGAAGTCATGTCACCAAGCTACTCACTTGATAAAGTCGAATTGGTGACTGGCGTGAAAGCGGAAGATATCTTCGCGATGGCTCGCTTGATTGGTACTGCAGAACGCACCGCAGTGTATTATTCGATGGGTATTACGCAACACACTACTGGTCACGACAACGTACGTTCAATCGCTAATCTACAACTCTTGTGTGGCAACATTGGTATCGAAGGCGGTGGTATCAACCCATTACGTGGTCAATCCAATGTTCAGGGCGCGTGTGATATGGGGGCATTGCCGAACAACCTTCCAGGTTATCAGAAAGTGTATAACCCGATAGTTCGTCAAAAATTTGCGATGGAGTGGGGTGTTGCTGATTTACCAGCGGAAGCGGGGTTAACGCTCACCGAAATTATTGATGGAGCGTGCCATCGAGATGTTCGCGGTCTGTATGTCATGGGTGAGAACCCAGTGTTGAGTGACCCAAATCAAGCGCATGTGATTGAAGGCCTTGAAGCGTTAGATTTCCTAGTGGTTCAAGATATTTTCTTAACCGAAACCGCTCAGTATGCCGATGTGGTTCTGCCGTCTTGTTCGTTTGCTGAAAAGTCTGGCCACTTCACCAATACAGAGCGCCGAGTACAACGTATTAATCCTGCTGTTAATCCGCCCGGTGACGCGAAAGAAGATTGGGTGATTATTCAAATGCTAGCCAATGCAATGGGCGGCGGTTGGGATTATAAAACCGTTGCTGATATCACCAATGAGATAGCACGTGTAACGCCGCAGTATGGTGGTTTACGTTGGGAGAATATTACGGTGAACGGCGTCCAATGGCCAAGTAATAAGAATAACCCTGACGGTACACGCATCATGCACCAGACTCAATTCACTCGCGGGCGTGGTCAAATGGAAGCGATTCCGTTTAGATACGCAGCAGAACTTCCTGATGCGGAATACCCGCTAGTATTAACGACAGGTCGCATCCTAGAACAGTTCCACACAGGAACCATGACACGTAAAACCAAAGGGCTTGATAACTTGGCAGGACCACGTGCGATGGTGAGTGTTCATGATGCCGAAGCGTTAGGGATCTCGAATGGCCAGATGCTCAAAGTATCAACCCGTCGTGGAGAAATTGAAATCGCGGCATTTGTCACTAAGCGAATGCAAAAGGGTGTGGTATTTATTCCATTCCATTTTGTCGAATCTCCAGTTAACCGCTTAACTACGACTGCAACCGATCCGCACGCTAAGATCCCAGAGTTTAAGGTGGCGGCAGTCCGCATTGACCCAATTCGTGAGTCTGAAGCAGAAACAACAGAAGCTTAGTTCCGAGCGTTAAGTTAATTAACGATAGGCATTAAAAAGCCGCGTAACTCTCAGAGTTATGCGGCTTTATTTATTGAGCTAGACTCGGTGTCAAATGGCCGAGTTAGTCGCTTAGTTGGAAGCGAGTTCGTTACCGTGAACACCAAATTGCTTTGCGGCGTATGCCACGCGCTCGGAAGGTTTTGGATATTCAGCTGGCGTGCCTAGGTTTTCAATATGATGCAAGCGAGGCAATAAACCTGCGCCGTTTGCAATCTGTATTGCTAATCCTGGACGAGCGTTTAGCTCTAGTACCATTGGGCCTTCTTCTTGGTCTAAAACCATGTCAGTGCCCATGTAACCAAGGCCTGTCATTTCCCACGCGCTTGATGCTAGCGTAAGCAGCTTTTCCCAATGCGGTACTTGAAGTTGTGCCAACTCTTTGTCCGTGTCCGGGTGGTGAGTCACAGGGTGGTCAAATTGAACCGCACGAACGGCTTTACCCGTAGCAATACAGATACCCACACCCACAGCGCCTTGGTGCAAGTTTGCCTTGCCGTCAGAAGCTGAAGTAGAAAGACGCATCATCGCCATCACAGGGTAGCCTTTGAATACGATAATTCGTACATCTGGCACACCTTCATAACTGAAGCCATCAAAACACTCGTCAAACTTGATGAGGTTTTCAACCACGGCTACGTCGTTCTTACCACCCAGTGAGAAAAGACCCGCGAGAGCGTTACTGATGTGACGCTCTACGTCTTCTTCATTGATAGTCGAACCCGATGGCTTGGTATAAACACCATCCTTGTGAGAAATAACAACAAGGATACCTTTACCACCACTACCTTGAGCGGGCTTGATTACAAACCCCGGCCACTCTTTAACCATCTTGTGGATTGTTTTTACTTCAGCTTGGTGACCAATAACGCCAATCAGTGTTGGTACGGTTGCACCAGCTTGTTCAGCAATAATCTTAGTCTTAAGCTTGTCATCAACGAGTGGATACTTGGAACGATCATTGTAGCGACCAATATAGCTATGGTTACGCTTGTTCATTCCCATTATGCCTTTGTCTTTCAACTTAAACGGTGAAGTAAATTGATCAAACATAACTTAGTCCTCCGCTAGCGGTTTAAAGCGACGAAGCTCGGTTAGACGGTAGCCTGTGTAGTTACCTAGTAGCAAGATGGTCGCTAGAATAACAAGCTGTAAACCAATAAAGTTAAACGTTAAATGCTGGATGAACGGGTTAGTCATGCCTAAGTAAACAAGAACAGCGGTAAATAGAGAACCACCACCTTGTAGCACTACCTCTTTCGCCCCTTCTTCTTCCCAAAGGATAGACATACGTTCGATAGTCCAAGATAGGATAATCATTGGGAAGAACGTAATCGATAGACCTTCAGTCAGACCGACTTTAAACGCCACTACAGTAAACACAGAGATAATCATGATTACCGTAATGATAACGGCGGATATCCTGGCGACCAGTAGCAAGTTGAGCTTGGATAAGTAACTTCGAATAATAAGACCTGTACCTACGATAAGTAGGAAGCCGACAATACCCGTTACCAATTGTGTTTGTACAAAGGCTACTGCAATCAGTACAGGCATGAACGTACCAGACGTTTTCAGGCCGATGATGACACGTAGGAACACAACAATCAGAGCACCGATAGGAATCAGCATGATGGTTTTAAACATCGCTTGCTCTTCTAGCGGCAGACTATGAATGGAAAGGTTTAACAGTTGATCCGCAGAGACTTTACTGTTGGTTGCTTCAGTGGGAGTCACCTCCTGAGCAATCATCGAGAAGTGAACTTTACTGTTCTGACCGCCAACCACGTCTAATAGAGATACATTTGATTCATCCCAAATTAGCAGGTTTGGCTGAACTTGCTGTTCGCTTGATTCAGGAGAGAATAAAACCCATTGGTCGTTATCCCAGATCTGGTTCATTTGCTGGATAGACTGACGACGACGTCCATCTTCTAGCTCAATAACACCAACCACTTTATTGTGAATGTTTGCTGCTGAAAGTAGCTTGTGTGTTGCTTCAACTTTGCTCATGTTATTCAGAATCAGCGCAGAGTTTTGGCTGTCTGGATCATTAAGCGTTTTGATAAGTTCACGAGTGAAGGTGATGTTGTCTGCTGAGCGCTTGGTTGCTCGGTCAATCAGTGCCAACGCTGCCGCTTCTTCTGGACCATCAAAGCTTGGTTGCGTAATTTCACCTTCTGGTGGTATCGCATCAATTTTTGCTTGGTTATCAACTAGGAATTGAGTCTTGTAGTAGATAGTTTGCGGGCCATCAGCGTGGCGAATAGACCATTCTGCACGACGACCTGACTCGGTGTTCAAGTAAGAGATGCCGTAACCTGGAGATGAAGCTGACTCACCAATAAGTGTGTAATTAGATTGAGTGTGAGGAGCAGCTAATGAAACTTTTGCTTCTTTACCAACCGCATTGAACTCGATACGAGCTTCAACGTCCCAAACCTGCCTGGTTTCCCCTGGAGTCCAAGGTACGCCGTAGGTGGTATGTCTGAACATACTCAGTGTTATACCTGCCACGATGAGCAGGAAAATAGAGATATAAAATGGAATTCTTGACGTCATAGCTTACCCTACTATTGTTATTTAACTTCCGTTTGTACGTACTTTTTACTTACATCTACTAGCGCTATGTCTTTGATAAATTCGCGCCCTAGTAATACAGGGTGACTCATTTGAGAGCGATCCGCCAATGTAAATTGCGCTTTTTCATGGATATTTCCAACTTTTACCCATAATTCGATCACAGCTCGACGTTCTGTCTGGTCATTCGTTGACTGACGGATTTTTACATACCGCACAACGGGCGCTTCAATCCATTTTTGGTCTTCTACAGCTTGTGCTTTATCGGCCAAATGGAATCTCACCCAGTCTTTACCGTTACGTTCGAATTCTTTGATGTCGACAGCATTTAAAGAAGAGGTGGTTGCGCCAGTATCAACACGCGCATCAAAGCTCTGTTTGATCGAGTCGATAGACACTTTTTCGATTCCGCCAAGGATGGTCGGTTGTAACGTAGTGGTGACAGGAGTTGCGGCAACGACAACGGGTTCTTCTTGCTCTAGTTCTTCAATTACCTTGTGTTCCATACTGGTTAGGTGAACATCTAATTGACTAGAAAGAGTGGTGATTTCGTCTTCTAAGCTTTCAATATAATCACTTTGATTACTTAGTTGCAGTTCAAGATTTTGAACCTTATTTGCGATGTTTGTCTCTGAGCGGGCAATAGCGTCGAGAGTTTCTTGGTGGTAGGTAGCACCGTTCGTGAGGGTACAACCAGAGAGCAAACCAACCGCCACGATAGGCGATAATCGCTTAAACATATAAAAAACCTTTGAGAATTAGAGAATAGTTCAGACTATTTAGTAGTTTATCCCACAAAAAAGGACGCGTGAAGCATCCTATTGTAAGAGTCTGGTCATATTGAATCGCTATGTGAGCGCTACGAAAATTATTGTGATCTGAGTTCGTTCATTTGTTAAGCATGAGCACGGATTTTATACAATTCATGCTCTTGCTAATCAAAACTTACACATATAAATAACTAAGACTTAGTGACCACAGAGTTCATGGCTTTGGTCTTATAGAAATTACGGTTTCGTCGCAACAAGAACGGCACGTCTTGGTGCAGGGTGACCCTCAACCGTTTTACTTGGATCGTTCGGATCGAGGTAATCTGGAAGGGAGTTGTGTGTCATCCATTCTGTTGTGCGTTGTTCGCCAATCGTCGTGACATTTTCGTCAACGATACGCACGTCTTCAAAGCCAACCTGTTCTAGCCAGCGTTTCAGTGCGCGAGCAGAAGGGAAGAAGTACACATTTCTCATTTGCGCGTAACGGTCAACAGGGACCAATACCGCATTCTCGTCACCTTCAATCACCAAGGTTTCAAGAACCAGCTCACCGCCAGATGCCAATTGGTCTTTTAGCTGAATCAAGTGATCCAGTGGTGAACGACGGTGGTACAGCACACCCATGCTAAATACAGTATCGTAGGCTTCTAGTTTTGGCAGTTGCTCAATACCTAAAGGTAATAGGTGAGCACGTTGGTCATCGCCCATTAACTTACGAATCGCTTCAAACTGAACCAAGAATAGGTGAGAAGGGTCGATACCCACCGTTAGGCGTGCGCCTTCACCTAGCATGCGCCACATGTGGTAACCATTGCCACAACCTACATCGAGTACTGAACGGTTTTTAAGCGGTGAGATATGTGGAAGGACACGGTCCCATTTCCAGTCACTGCGCCACTCCGTATCGATATGAATATCGTGAACGGTGTAAGGACCCTTCCTCCACGGATGAAAGGTCTTTAGTAAGCTTTCTAACTTCTTAAGTTCACCCGTGTGAAATGGTGTCGAGCTACCAATGGTTACTGAGTTTTTCAGATCAACTTGGTCAGGCACGCCTTGAGGGATTTTATTCAGTGCACGTAACCAACGGTCGAAGTCACCGTGCTCTGCATTTTGCCAATCCGTCAGCTGTTGAGGAAGAACATTGAGCCACGGCTGTAGGCGAGTGTCTTGGGCAATGAGTTGATAAAAATTGGCAAAATTAAACATAGTTTTTCACTGAGTTAATAGGATCAATAAACCCTAAAATAAAAATTAAATTTGTCATTCCCTACAGTGAGGGACGAACATGATAGGGAATCTCGGTTTATCGTACTTGATAGAGATCCCCAACTCGCTCGTTCCTCGCTCTTGAGGATGACGTTTTAGTTCGAGCTGACTGGGTATGTGCGCTATTTAATCGCGAACATTGAACCAAAGTTGAAGCATTGGAACCACACTTCGCTGCTTGAGAAGCCAATCTTATCAAAGCGTTCCTTGTGGACAGGGATCGAGTCTGGACGCATCACGTTTTCAATTGCACTGCGTTTTTGGCTTACTTCAAGCTCGCTGTATCCATTGGCACGTTTGAAATCATGGTGCAGGTCGATAAGCAGTTCATTTGAACTTTCATCTTCGAATACGTATTTTTCTGACAGAATTAAGATCCCGCCAGGGCGCAAGCCTGCATAAATTCTCTCAAGCAGAGCGTATCGGTCGTCGGGAGACAGAAATTGCAGCGTAAAGTTAAGAACCACAACAGAGGCGTCTTTAATTTCTACTTCACGGATGTCGGCTTCAATGACTTCAACTGGCGTGTCACTGCGGTAAGCATTAACGTGCAACTTGCAGCGTTCAACCATCGCTTGTGAATTATCAACAGCGAAAATGGTGCAGCCTTCTTGCTGAATATGGCGACGCATTGAAAGTGTCGCCGCGCCAAGAGAGCAGCCTAGGTCGTAAATATTTGAATGTGGCTTTACAAAGCGCTCAGCCAGCATGCCAATTGCGGAGATGATATTGCTATAGCCAGGCACCGAGCGTTGGATCATATCCGGAAATACTTCAGCAACCCTTGCATCAAAGGTGAAATCACCAATTTTATCAATAGGAGCGGAAAAGATATTGTCTGTGTTGCTCATGGCATTTTCTCTCGACAGTCAGCGTAATTGGCACAAAATTCATACCAAATAAAAGGGGACGTATTTTACGTAAAAAAAGCGCTACTGTCACGAAAACTGAGATTTAGCTCAAGGTTCGAAGTTACTGATAGGTGATGGGTTAAAACATCGAGATTTGATGATTGCCTTTCTGTGCTGGAAATTGAGCGAGGTCAGGCAAGATAAGTGACGTATTTTCAGACACTTGCTTTTGCAGCTGCTTATAAATAGCTATCGCAAGTTCAGGTGCGTGATTATTGTCTGGGGTGTGGATCATTAAATAGGGCTGTTTGCCTTCATTAAGCCAGCTTGGAATTTTGGCAAACCAAGGTTTAAAAAACTCAATATTAGGTTCTTGGTCTGGGTGACCAATAAATCGAACCATAGGGTTATTGGCGGTCGCAATCGCATGTACGGGAACGCGCGGCTTTTTCTGATGAGCATCGATAACGGCTTCCGTTGTTGGTGGTGCGGAGAAAACGGGGCGGCTATCCATAATAATGCGATTGATCCCTTCTTCTATTAACCAATGATTGAAGCGCTTTTCCGCATCGCCCTTATCAAAAAAACCAAGGTGACGAACCTCTACGCCGAGCTGCATATTTTTGGGGAACAAGGTACAAAACTTTTGCAGGGCAGGGAGCATACTAGGTTCAAAACTGTGTGGTAGCTGAATCGTCCATTGGCCAATACGGTCGTGCAGTGGCGACATGGTCATTAAAAACTCTTTGAGCTCGGCTTGGCAGTGTTTAAGTTGTTGCTGGTGGGTGATGAACTTTGGCAGCTTGAAGGTGAACCTAAAATCATCGTGACTGGCGGCTTTCCAGTTGTTAACGGTCGACATACTCGGTGTGGCGTAGAAGGTCGTGTTGCCTTCAACCGTATGAAAAACTTGTGTGTACTTTTCTAGGCGTTCGGCAGGCTTGGTGCCTTTGCCATAGAACTGACTTTGCCACTCAGAGTGAGACCACATGGTTAATCCAAGTCTTAGAGGTAAAGTTTCTGTTGTTATTACACGATCATCCATCTATTACACCGTTATTCATCACGCGATCAGTCATTACAAAAAGTTTTTGGTTTGAAATTAGGGCGTGTTGATCTTTCGAGCTGGTTTTTGCAGCGAGTTGCTGGGTATTTATACAAGGCAGAGGCTTTGATGTGTAGCTAGCCTACATGAGAAGCCGATAACGTAGTAGAAATGACCAGCAAACGCTGCCCGAAGGGTTCGGCTAAAAGCGTTTTACTCTTTGTTGAGGGAGATTTGCTTAGAATGACTAGGCTACTTCTCCCTCGCCGCGATTAAAACGCTTTTATCTCGAACAAAATTTAACCACGAAAGGTCAACGCGCCCTAAAATCTACTTTACGAGAGTTTTGCTGATTAAGGTACTTTCGAGATATAATTAGCGCAATTTTTTCGGTTTTGATGAATCTTTGCGCACTTGATGGGCTAAAAAGCAGCAAAGCCAGATAAAACACAATAAATTCGAATGTGGAAGGTCGATTTTAAACGAGTTTCCGCGTATAAATGTTCCTTTGCTCTGTTGTGTGGAATGACCACTGACAGCTTGGAAACTAGTAAATAATTAAGAGATTGGGAAATTCATTATGCGTACCCATTACTGTGGTAACCTGAACAAGTCCCTGGCGGGACAAACTGTAGAATTGTGCGGCTGGGTAAACCGTCGCCGTGATTTAGGCGGTCTTATCTTTATCGATATGCGAGATCGTGAAGGCGTCGTTCAGGTTGTTGTCGATCCAGATATGAAAGATATCTTCCCGATCGCTAACCAACTGCGTAATGAATTCTGTATCAAATTTACTGGTGAAGTACGTGTTCGTCCTGACAGCCAAGTAAATAAAGATATGGCGACGGGTGAAGTTGAGCTTTACGCAACTGGCCTTGAGATCATCAACCGTTCAGAAGCGCTTCCACTAGACTTCAACCAAACGAACTCTGAAGAGCAGCGTCTTAAGTACCGTTACATCGATCTTCGTCGTCCAGAAATGAGCGATCGTATTAAGCTTCGTGCACGTGCTTCTAGCTTCGTTCGTCGTTTCCTAGATGAGAACCTATTCCTAGACATCGAAACACCAGTACTAACGAAAGCGACGCCTGAAGGCGCTCGTGACTACTTAGTACCAAGCCGTGTTCACAAAGGTAGCTTCTACGCACTTCCTCAATCTCCTCAGCTGTTCAAGCAATTGCTGATGATGTCTGGTTTTGACCGTTACTACCAAATCGTTAAATGTTTCCGTGATGAAGATTTACGTGCTGACCGTCAGCCTGAATTTACTCAAATCGATATCGAAACATCGTTCATGTCTTCTCAAGAAGTGCGTAACATCACTGAGAAGCTCGTTCACGATATGTGGAAAGAGCTTCTAGATGTTGAACTGGGCCAATTCCCAGTAATGCCTTTCTCTGAAGCGATTCGTCGTTTCGGTTCTGATAAGCCAGATCTACGTAACCCACTAGAATTAGTAGACGTTGCTGACTTGGTTAAAGACGTTGAGTTCAAAGTATTCTCTGGCCCTGCGAACGACGAAAAAGGTCGCGTAGCGGTTATCCGTGTACCGGGTGGCGCTAAGCTGACTCGTAAGCAAATCGACGGTTACGCAGAGCACGTAGGTATCTACGGCGCGAAAGGTCTAGCTTGGATGAAGGTTAACGATCGTGCTGCTGGCATGGAAGGTATTCAATCTCCAGTTGCTAAGTTCCTAAACGAAGACGTAATCAACGGTCTTCTTGAGCGCACTCAAGCTGAATCTGGCGATATCATTCTATTTGGTGCAGATAAAGCGAACATCGTTGCTGAAGCAATGGGCGCACTTCGTATCAAGCTAGGTGATGACCTAGAGCTAACAGATAAGAAAGCGTGGGCTCCACTTTGGGTTATTGATTTCCCAATGTTCGAAGAAGATGGCGAAGGCAATCTTCACGCTATGCACCACCCATTCACATCACCACTTGGTGTGAACGCGGAAGAGCTAAAATCGAACCCAGCAGCAGCTAACTCTGATGCCTACGACATGGTAATCAACGGCTACGAAGTCGGCGGCGGTTCTGTACGTATTCACAGCGCAGAAATGCAAACGGCTGTATTCGGTATCTTAGGTATCGAAGCTAAAGAGCAACAAGAGAAGTTCGGTTTCCTACTTGAAGCACTGAAGTACGGTACGCCACCACACGCAGGTCTAGCATTCGGTCTTGACCGTTTAGCAATGCTTCTTTGTGGTACAGAGAACATCCGTGACGTTATCGCATTCCCGAAAACAACAGCTGCAGCATGTCTGTTAACAGACGCGCCAAGCCTAGCAAACCCAGCATCACTGGAAGAGCTAGCAATCGCTGTTAACTTAGCGAAGAAAGAAGACTAATCAAACGATTAAGCTCAACTTTCTAATCAAGCAGTGAGTTTTCGATAGAGCTTAAGTCTTAGATAGCACTTAAACTTTCAACAAAACTTAGTTTTTGATAGAACTTTTTCTTTCGCAGAACAACGAAATGCCCGTTAATTTGACGGGCATTTTTTTTTGCGTTCGATATACTAAGCTCATAAAGCATGTATAAATAATCAGTATTGAAGTTATGTCTATTATCTTAGGGATTGACCCTGGCTCTCGCATTACCGGCTATGGCGTGATTCGTCAAAATGGTCGCCATCTATATTACTTAGGTAGTGGTTGTATTCGCACTTCCGAAAAAGAACTGCCAGGTCGCTTAAAGCAAATCTATGCGGGCGTTAGTGAGATCATTACTCAGTTTCAGCCTGACGTATTCGCGATCGAACAAGTGTTCATGGCGAAGAATGCCGACTCAGCACTTAAGCTTGGACAAGCTCGTGGTAGCGCGATTGTGGCAGCAGTGAATGCGGATTTGCCCGTTCATGAGTATGCGGCTCGTCTAATCAAACAGGCGGTGACAGGTAATGGTGGCGCTGATAAGTCGATGGTTCAGAACATGGTGATGAGCATGCTCAAGTTACCTGCCAAACCACAGGCTGATGCTGCCGATGCTCTCGGCGTAGCGATCACTCACGCTAACACCAATAAAACCTTGGTTGCACTGGCAGGTAAAGCGACAGGTGCGAGAAAAGGACGCTACCGTTAATCCCCCCATCGCTTTCTAGAAGTTTTCTTTCGATGAGCCTTACGCCCCGTTTGGCTCATATCAAAACAATACGCACCTAAATCCTTGATGAAATGAGATCTTTCGAACAGAACCCAGATAATAACATTGCGTATCATTTAACATGTTATTAACATTGGTCAGAGGTCTTACAAGTTAATCAAGGATGATCACTGATGAACCCAATCAAGCTGTGGCGCGCGCTGTTTCTCCCTAAAAGCAATGGGTGGAGTAACAACGAAGTCAGACAAGCCGATATCTTATTACTCTTCACTTTTATCGCATTCTTCGTGGGTGTCTATAGCTTAATCAAGTGGACTAAGCACGAAGAGCAACTTCTGATCGCCACATCTGTATTTCTTATCGTATTCGAACTGATCTCTGCACTGCTACTTCGTGTGACGAGTAAGCCGAGCCTTGCACTTAACTTTGGTTTTGTCGGCATGGCGGTACACGCGTTGAACATCATTTATCAAAGTGGTGGGGTTGTGGCTTCCACTCAAGCTTATTGGGTGCCGTTGTTAGTGGTCGCTTTTTTCTTGTCAGGAACACGAATTGTGGCTTTGGTGTGGAGTGGACTGGTTATCGGTGTTTCATTAGTGATGACCTCAGCACATCTCAATGGATTTGCATTTCCTCTACTTGAGCTAACCCCCGATGCGGTAGTGGTAGAAACTTGGTCTGGTGTGATTATGCCGCTGGTGGTGATCTGCATTGCCCAAGCATTTACTGCGAAACAAAAAGAGGTGGCAATCGAAATGGCAGAGGATGCGATTTCAGAAAGTCAACACGTTGCAAACCAAGCGACGCAAAGTGAAGGTCAGCTCTCTATCGTGCTCGACCAAGCCAATTCGAATTCGGAGAGTCTACAAGGTGTTTCGGTTCATTTAGATCAGCAGTCGCAAGACTTGCATGCTCAAGTCGAAGTGTTGAATATCAATTGTGAATCTCAAGCGAGCGCTGCAGAAGAGATGAGCCAACAACTCCATCAAATGACTCAAGGCATCGAAGAATCCAATTCATTTGTGGGTGAACTGAAAGAGCGCAGTGAAGCGGTTGGAACCAAAGCGCAAAAGAGCTCTGAGTCACTAGAAGCCTCAACCAGTGCAATCAGCCAGATCATTCAAAGTAATCAAGAAATCATGAAAGTCGCCGATTTGATTACTTCCGTAGCCGAACAAACCAACCTATTAGCACTCAACGCAGCAATAGAAGCCGCTCGAGCCGGTGAACAAGGACGAGGTTTTGCTGTGGTGGCCGATCAAGTGAGAGAGCTATCGGCGAAAAGCAGTCATTCTGCGATAGAGATTCGAACCTTGTTAGATCGCAGTAAAGAAGAAGTGGAAAACGGTCGAGCCATTATTGAAACTACGGCGAATGAAATGAACGGCATCATCTCAGAGGTTCAAACCATTTCTACTGATGTTAATCAGCTTACCAATATCATGGCGATGCAGATGAGCTCTCTGAAAGAACTCGATCTCGCGAGTTCAGAGGTGGCGCTGAGTGTTGCAGAAACTAAATCAGTATCGGATTTAGTGGCCAATTATGGTTCTGAATTAACAGGCCATGTTACTTCGGTAAAAGAACTGGTTGAAAGCCTGAATAGTGTGGTTTCCCAAGCTAAGCAAGCTTAAATAAATCACCTTAATAAACACAAAGAACTGGATAAGCATCCAGTTCTTTTATATTCTGTCCCTCAAATAATATTCCATCAAGAGAGTGAATTGTGATCGGACGCCTACGCGGTACATTAATAGAAAAACAGCCACCAGAGTTGCTAATCGAAGTCAGTGGTGTTGGTTATGAAGTACAAATGCCAATGAGCTGTTTTTATGAATTACCAAACGTTGGCGAAGAGGCAATTATCTACACTCACTTTGTGGTACGTGAAGATGCTCAGCTACTTTATGGTTTTAACACCGTTAAAGAGCGTGCCTTGTTCCGTGAAGTGATTAAAGCGAATGGTGTCGGCCCTAAACTTGGTCTTGGTATCCTTTCAGGCATGACGGCAAGCCAGTTTGTTCAGAGCGTTGAACGTGAAGATATCTCTACGTTGGTTAAACTTCCTGGTGTGGGTAAGAAAACCGCAGAGCGTCTTGTCGTTGAAATGAAAGACCGCTTGAAAGGGTGGGGCGCAGGTGATCTGTTTACGCCTGCAACGGATGCAGCGCCTATGGACTCAATGCCAACAGTTCACGATGCTGAAGAAGAAGCAGTAAGCGCATTACTTGCACTGGGCTATAAACCAACTCAAGCCTCTAAAGTTGTTGCTCAAGTGGCTAAAGATGGCATGACAAGTGAACAATTGATTCGCGAAGCACTAAAGTCGATGGTTTAATACCTCATATACTTGTTCTACAAAATAGACTCATTCACTTTGCCTTTACACTGAGTCAAGAAGCGCAGAGTCAGGAAGAGCAGAGTTAGGAATAACAGAATTTATGATTGAAGCCGATCGCCTGATTGCACCGGATAATCCGGTCTTTAAAGATGAAGATGTCATTGATCGCGCAATACGCCCTAAAGCACTTGCCGACTATCAAGGTCAGGACCACGTTCGTAACCAGATGGAGATTTTCATTCAAGCCGCTCAAATGCGAAATGAAGCTCTGGATCATCTGTTGATTTTTGGCCCTCCCGGTTTAGGTAAGACCACGTTGGCAAACATTGTTGCCAATGAAATGGATGTGAGCATCCGTACCACTTCAGGCCCTGTTCTTGAGAAAGCCGGTGACCTTGCGGCGCTACTGACTAACCTTGAAGAAAATGATGTGCTGTTCATTGATGAGATCCACCGTCTAAGCCCAGTGGTTGAAGAGGTGTTGTATCCCGCAATGGAAGATTACCAATTAGATATCATGATTGGTGAAGGCCCTGCGGCACGTTCTATCAAGATTGATCTTCCTCCTTTCACTTTGATTGGCGCAACCACTCGCGCTGGCTCACTGACGTCTCCGTTACGTGACCGTTTCGGCATTACCCAGCGTCTTGAATACTACAAAGTAGAAGATCTTCAAAATATCGTTCAACGCAGCGCGGATTGCCTTGGCCTATCTCTGGAGTCTGAAGGTGCATTAGAAATTGCCCGCCGTGCGCGTGGTACACCACGTATTGCTAACCGTTTACTACGTCGTGTTCGTGACTATGCGGAAGTGAAAGGCGATGGACATATTTGCCCAGACGTTGCAGATAAAGCACTCAACATGCTGGACGTTGACGCCAAAGGCTTTGACTACATGGATAGAAAGCTTCTGCTTGCGATCATGGAGAAGTTTGGCGGTGGTCCGGTTGGTATCGACAACATGGCAGCTGCGATTGGTGAAGAGAGAGACACCATTGAAGATGTGTTGGAGCCTTACTTGATTCAGCAAGGTTACTTACAAAGAACGCCAAGAGGTCGAATCGCGACCGACAGAGCGTATTTACACTTTGGAATAGATAAACCGTCTAATCGTTAAATTATTCATTTTCAAAGATCCCAGTTGCATAAGCGCTGGGATTTTTTGCTTTTTATTGAATAACAACTCTTTGAGCGATTCGATAAAAAGGCTGAATAGCCTCTATCAAAAATGAAAACTTTGATTGCAGGTTTGATTTAGCTAGCAAAAAATGAAATAAGTTGTCATATTTTTTGTTAATACTTTATAGGTAGTTGTAATTCGTATGTTGAAGTGGTGCTGAGCTTTTGTCACAGATATCATGCGCTGTTATTAACAGAGGCTAAATTGGTGTGATTTTAATCATGATTGTACAAAAATAACTCTAATTTGCTTGAATAAAATTGATACAAATCAACGCAAGGTTCTCCTATAAACCTTTTGAAACATACTGATTTTACCAGTAATATTAGCGCCAGCTATATTAGCTCATGCTTAACAATAATCTAACTATAACGGTACGTTTTTGCTACAAATTTCAATTTGTAATAACAATTACACAAATTGTTTTAACATGGATTTTTGCGGTGAATAATCACACAAGTGTCATTCAGCCGACACAAAGGAGTTACCATGATTGATGTTGTTGATCTGTCGCGATTGCAATTTGCATTTACAGCGATGTATCACTTCCTATTTGTTCCACTGACTTTAGGTATGGCATTTTTACTTGCCATTATGGAGTCAGTTTATGTAATGACTGGCAAGCAAATTTACAAGGACATGACTAAGTTCTGGGGTAAATTGTTTGGTATTAACTTTGCTCTTGGTGTAGCGACAGGCTTAACCATGGAGTTCCAGTTCGGTACTAACTGGTCTTACTATTCTCACTATGTTGGCGACATCTTTGGTGCTCCGCTGGCTATCGAAGCGCTTGTTGCATTCTTCCTAGAGTCTACTTTTGTTGGTCTTTTCTTCTTCGGTTGGGACAGATTGTCGAAGCGTCAGCACTTAGCGGTAACGTGGTTAGTAGCTCTTGGCTCTAACTTCTCAGCGCTTTGGATCTTGGTAGCGAACGGCTGGATGCAAAACCCAGTGGGTGCGGAATTTAACTTTGAAACCATGCGTATGGAAATGGTGAGCTTCGCTGAAGTTGTCCTAAACCCAGTAGCGCAGGTTAAATTCGTACACACAGTAGCGTCTGGTTACACTACGGGTGCAATGTTCATCCTTGGTATCAGCTCATACTACATTCTTAAAGGTCGTGACCTTGCCTTTGCTCGTCGTTCTTTTGCGATTGCAGCATCTTTCGGTATGGCGGCGATCTTGTCAGTAATCGTGCTAGGTGATGAATCTGGTTACGAGCTTGGTGAAGTTCAAAAAGTGAAGCTCGCTGCGGTAGAAGCCGAGTGGCACACTGAAGAAGCACCAGCAGCATTTACTGTTTTTGGTATTCCAAACCAAGAAACAATGAATACTGACTACGCAATTAAAATCCCTTACGTAATGGGTATCATCGCAACGCGTTCGCTTGATACTGAAGTAACGGGCCTGCGTGACTTACGTGATGATCACGTTGATCGTATCCGTACTGGTATGTACGCATACGAGCTACTTGAAAAGCTACGCTCAGGCGACAAGTCTGAAGAAAACATTGCAGCGTTCGACGAAGTGAAAGGTGACCTAGGTTACGGTCTGCTTCTTAAGCGCTACACAGACGACGTTGTTGATGCAACAGAAGACCAAATCCAAATGGCTGCGGATGATTCTATCCCAACTGTTTGGCCTCTATTCTGGTCATTCCGTCTGATGGTTGCTTGTGGCTTCATCATGCTGTTTGTATTCGGTGCGGCGTTTGTTCAAACGTGTCGTCAGAAGATCGAACAAAAACCATGGGTACTTAAAGCGGCGCTATTCTCAATCCCACTTCCTTGGATTGCGATTGAAGCAGGTTGGTTCGTTGCTGAGTTTGGTCGTCAGCCATGGGCGGTTGGTGAAATCCTACCGGTTAACGTTGCTGCATCAGCACTGACTATTGAACAGCTTTGGACTTCTCTATTCGCGATTCTTGCACTGTACACAGTGTTCTTGATTGCTGAAGTTTACCTAATGCTGAAATTCGCACGTAAAGGTCCAAGTAGCTTAAAGACAGGCCGTTACCACTTCGAACAAAACGATAACTCTGTTGAAGACAAAGTTAGCCGTTCAGTCGAAGTATAAGTGAGGGAATATTATGTTTGATTACGAAAGCTTACGACTTATTTGGTGGGTATTGATCGGTGTTCTACTGGTTGGTTTCGCCGTAACTGATGGCTTCGATATGGGTGTTGCAGCTCTTTCTCCTGTTATCGGTAAGAGCGACACTGAACGCCGTATTATGCTAAACACGATTGCCCCTCACTGGGATGGTAACCAAGTTTGGCTTATCACTGCGGGTGGCGCATTGTTTGCTGCATGGCCGCTGGTTTACGCAACGTCGTTTTCTGGTTTCTACTTCGCAATGTACGCGACGTTAGCAGCGCTTTGGTTACGACCACTCGCTCTTGATTACCGCTCTAAGATTGAAGATCCAAAATGGCGTAAAACTTGGGACTACGCACTTTGCTTTAGTGGCACAGTACCACCAATCATTTTCGGTGTGGCATTTGGTAACCTACTACAAGGTGTTCCATTTGAACTGAACGAATTTATGATGTCTAAGTACCATGGTACGTTCTTCGCTCTGCTTAACCCATTTGCATTGCTTTGTGGTGTGTTGGCTCTGATGTTGTTCGTGATGCAAGGTGCAACATGGCTTCAAATGAAGACAACAGAAGAACTGCACAGTCGCGCTCGTAACGTTGCTCAGATCACTGGCCTAATTGCTATTGCTCTGTTCATTATTGGTGGCTTCTGGGTTCAGTCTATTGAAGGCTACGTAATCACTAGCACGATGGACACGTTTGCTGATTCAAACCCACTAAACAAAGAAGTATCACTTCAAGTTGGTGCTTGGATGACAAACTTCGAAACGTATCCAGCAATGTGGGCTGCGCCGATTCTTGGTGTAGCAATGCCACTGCTTGCTGTGATTGCATCTCGCTTTGAGCGTGGTGGCTTCGCATTCTTGTTCTCAAGCCTATCTAACGCTGGTGTTATTTTAACGGCTGGTTTTGCAATGTTCCCATTCGTAATGCCATCAAGTCTGAACCCTAGCCATAGTTTGACTATGTGGGATTCAACAGCGAGTGAGCTAACGCTTGGTCTTATGACCGGAGTTGCGGCGGTAATGGTTCCTGTGATTCTTGGCTACACAACTTGGACATACTACAAAATGTTCGGTCGTCTAGATAAGAAACACATCGAAGATAACGACGTTTCAGCTTACTAAGCTAGAAGTTAAATAACTTAGGAGAAATTTTATGTGGTATTTCGCATGGATTTTGGGTGTACTTCTAGCATGTGCATTCGGCATCATCAATGCTCTATGGTTAGAGCATTCAGAAATGATGGATAAAGACAGTGAGTAATCTCGCGGAGCAAATCGCTAAACTGCATCAACCAATGGATAAGACTCTGTTAAGAGCTTTATCCCTCGTATTGGGTTTCATGCATGTTGGTTTAGTGATGTGGGATCCTGAAGCGTATGCGACAAGCATAGGTGGCTTTAACGCGATCATCGGGCCAATGTTTATTTGGGCAGTGTGCTCAAGCATGGTTTACGGTATCGGGTTTAAGCCTAGAGCTTGGATGTGGCAGCTACTGTTTAGCCCATACGTTTCACTCACAATTTTGCTCTACCTAACGGTGTTGCGCCTTTTATAAAAGGCAGAAGATTTAGGTTCATAACGACGTGAACCTTTATACTTGTTGGGTTTTTAGCCAAAAAGAGGTCATCTTATACAGATGGCCTTTTTTTTCGTCTATTAAATCAAAAAATTCACAGCGATATACTATTAATGATAAGGAGTTAGGTTATAGTGAGATCTTTATCGTTTTGGATTGTGGTATCAAATTGCAGGGAATATCTAAGCCATTTACGTGGCCAGTGACAGTGTATTACGAAGACACCGATGCAGGTGGTGTTGTATACCATTCAAACTATCTTAAGTTTTTCGAACGCGCTCGAACTGAGATGTTGCGCTCAATTGGCGTCTCTCAGCAAGTCTTGTTAGAACAAAATATCGGTTTCGTAGTCCGACATATGGACATTGATTTTATTCAAGGTGCGCGACTTGATGATTCTTTACAAGTCATTACAAATATTTACGAGTTGAAGCGAGCTACCTTGGTCTTCTGTCAAGAGATCGTAAATCCTGATGGCAAGGCATTGTGTAAAGCGATGGTTAAGGTAGCATGTATCGATAATCAAAAAATGAAACCCAAAGCAATGCCAACATTTATTCTCACGGAGCTAACGAATAGTGACTGCTGAAATCTCAATCTTAGGCCTAATTTTAGAAGCTAGCTTACTAGTTAAGATGGTCATGCTGATTCTTATGGGCATGTCTGTTGTTTCTTGGGCAATGATCATAAAAAGAAGTAAAGTATTATCTCAAGCTTCTAAACAAACTGACGTATTTGAAGATAAGTTCTGGTCAGGCGTTGATCTCGCAAAACTGTACCAAGAGAGCAATAAGCGCAAAGACGAGCTTTCTGGTACTGAAGAAATTTTCTACGCAGGCTTTACTGAGTTTGCTCGCCTTCGTAAATCGAATGCAACATCTCCTGACTTCATTATGGAAGGTACTGGCCGTGCAATGCGCGTAGCGGTTGCCCGTGAAGTAGACGAGCTAGAAACCAATTTACCTTTCCTAGCAACGGTCGGTTCTATTAGTCCATACATCGGCCTATTTGGTACGGTTTGGGGCATCATGCACTCATTCATCGCATTAGGTGAAGTGAAGCAAGCGACATTAGCAATGGTTGCTCCTGGTATTGCAGAGGCACTGATCGCGACGGCAATGGGCCTATTTGCTGCAATTCCTGCTGTTATGGCTTACAACCGCTTTAGCAGTCGAGTCGGTAAGCTAGAGCACAACTATGCGACTTTCTCTGAAGAGTTCCACAGTATTCTTCACCGTCAAGCGATGGCTGGCAGGGAATAATAGATGGCCGGATACCAACCTAAAAAACGCAAAATGACAGCAGAGATTAACGTTGTACCTTACATCGACGTTATGCTTGTTTTGCTGATTATTTTTATGGTGACTTCGCCATTCGTGACTCAAGGCGTAGACGTTGAATTGCCTAAGGCTTCAACGGCTCAGTCTGCACAAGATCTATTGGGTGACGACAATGCGAGCTTTATTATCGTTGAAGTGAATAAAGACGGTGAGCTTGGTTTGAGTGTGAATAACGAAGAAGTACAGCGTGGTTTATCAATGGAAGACATTATCGTCCGAGTGAAAGCCGAGCTGTCTCTTAAGCCAAACTCTCCAGTGGCGGTTGGTGGTGATGCCGCAACGCCTTACGCTGAAGTGGTTTTATTACTTGATGAATTAAGCCGTGCAGGTGTGCCAAAGGTTGGCCTATTAACGGATATAAGGGAATAGCTCCGTAGCATTCATGAAAGCGAATAATAAGAAATCCAATAATTTTAGATCACCGCTTCTTATCTCTCTTGGGCTGCACGTCATCTTATTCGTTGCGCTTATTTGGGGGGCGGATTTCACAATGTCGGAACCAAAGCCTACTGGGCAGATGGTTCAAGCCGTGGTGATTGATCCTCAGTTGGTTCGCCAACAAGCTCAACAGATTCGTCAACAAAGAGAAGCAGCGAGTAAGAAAGAGCAAGAGCGTCTAGACAAACTAAGACGTGAAAGCGAACGACTTGAAAAAAATCGTAAAGCTGAAGAAGAGAACATTCGAAAGCTGAAAGAAAAGCAGGCTAAAGAAGCGAAAGCCGCTCGCGAAGCGGAAAAGCGTCGAGTTGAGAATGAAAAACAACGTAAAGTTGAAGAGACTCGTTTAAAGCAAGAACAAAAGAAAGCCGCTAAAGCAGAAGCTGATCGTAAATTGAAAGAAGCAGCGGTTGTGAAAGCGGAAAAAGAGCGCAAAGCCAAAGAAGTGGCGATAGCTAAAGCTGAACAAGAACGCGTGGCAAAAGAAAAGGCCGCGAAAGAAGCTGCAGATAAAGCTCGTAAAGAAAAAGAAGCCGCTGAACGTGCTGAAAAGCAACGTATAGCGAAAGAGAAAGAAGCGGCAGCCGCAGCGGAGAAAGCGCGCAAAGCAAAAGAAGCTGCAGCAAGAGCTGAAAAAGAGCGTAAACAGCAAGAGGCAGCATTGAACGACATCTTTGCTGGACTGGAGACTGAATCGACTCAAAACTCTTCAGCAAGACAACAGTTTATTAGTGATGAAGCACAGCGTTACGGCGCTATTTATACCCAATTGATTCAGCAGAACCTGTTGTTAGAAGACAGCTATAGAGGGCGCTCATGTCGAGTGAACCTTAAGCTGATTCCAACGGGCTCTAACGCGATATTGGGTAGCTTAAGTATCTTAGATGGCGATAGCCGTTTATGTGCAGCAACCAAGCGTGCAGTGGCACAAGTGCAATCTTATCCGTTGCCGAAAGACCCAGACATTGTGAAATCACTGAAAGACATTAACTTAACTGTATCACCAGAGTAAAAGGACGAACTTGTGTTAAAGAAACTATTACTGAGTTTTGTTTTCTTAATAGCTACAAGCAGCCAGTTTGCACACGCGGCACTGGAGCTGGTTATTACAGACGGTATTAACTCCGCAAGACCTATCGCTATTGTCCCTTTCCGTTGGGAAGGCGCAGAGCCATTGCCACACGATGTATCAGCGGTTATTGCTTCTGACTTACAACGCAGTGGTAAATTCAGCCCAGTTGCAACAAGCAAAATGCCACAGACGCCTTACAGCGAAAGTGAGGTGGATTTTGATGCTTGGACTAACTTAGGCGTTGATTCATTGCTAACCGGTAGCATCACTAAAAATGCCGAAGGGCAATATGTAGTCAACTATCAACTGATCGACATCGTTCGTGGTCAACTGACCAAAGGACAAAGCCGTGCGTTAAGTGATGAGGGCCAACTGGTACTTTCCAAAGACCACGTGTTGTTCAATAAGAAAGCGACAGTTCCTGGTAAACGCTTGAGAGAGTATGCACACCGTATTTCTGATTTAGTTTATGAAGAACTGACTGGCGAGAAAGGTGCGTTCTTAACTCGTATTTCTTATGTGGTAGTGAACGACAAAGATAAATACCCATACCAGCTTCGTGTTGCTGACTACGATGGGTTTAACGAGCGCTTGGTGCTTCGTTCTAAGCAACCTCTAATGTCACCGGCATGGTCACCAGACGGCAAAAAGCTTGCTTATGTGAGTTTCCAAAATGGCCAAGCTGAAATATTCATCATGAATATTTACACGGGTGAGCGTGAGAAAGTAACGTCATACCCTCGTCATAATGGTGCGCCAAGATTCTCGCCAGATGGTAAAACATTGGCATTGGTATTGTCTAAAACAGGCAGCCTTCAGGTGTACACACTTGACCTTGCTAGCCGTAAGCTGACTCAAATTACCCGCGGCCGTTCTAATAACACGGAACCATTCTGGTACCCAGATGGCAAGTCTCTTATTTTCACATCGGATCGTGGTGGTAAACCACAGATTTATAATGTAAATTTGTCCAATAATTCGACATCTCGTATTACTTGGCAAGGTAGCCAAAACTTAGGTGGCCAGATCACCCCTGATGGTCGATTCCTAATCATGGTTAATCGTAGCAACTCAGGTTTTAACTTGGCTAAGCAAGATTTGGAAACCGGTGCGGTTCAGGTGCTAACAAAGACATTGTTAGATGAATCTCCAAGTATTGCACCAAATGGGGGTATGGTTATCTATAGCTCTATTTACAACAAAACAAACGTATTATCGATGGTTTCTATCGATGGCCGTTTCAAAGCTAGATTACCGGCAACCAACGGACGTGTAAGAGCGCCTGCATGGTCACCGTTCCTCTAGTTAAAGTGATATATTCTTTTAGCTATTGATAGTGTTAACTATTGTGGCAATTAACTATCTATAGCACTTAGTCGCTGTAGAAACTAAGTTTGATAACGTAAGGAAAAAAAGATGCAACTTAACAAAGTTCTTAAAGGCTTGATGATTGCACTACCAGTGATGGCAGTAACGGCATGTAGCTCAACTGATGAAGCAACATCTGCAACTTCAGGTACTGAAAGCAACCAAACAACTTCAGGTTCAGAAGGCAACGTAGACACAACTGTTGTAACGCCAATTGATGCTAACGCTCAACTGTCTGAGCAAGAGCTTAAAGAGCAAGCGCTACGCGAAACTCAAACAATCTACTTTGCATTCGACAACTCTACTATCGCTGGCGACTACGAAGAAATTCTAGCAGCTCACGCAGCTTACCTAAGCAACAACGTTGACATGAACGTTACTATCGAAGGTCACGCTGACGAACGCGGTACTCCTGAGTACAACATCGCACTTGGCGAGCGTCGTGCACAAGCTGTAGCGAATTACCTACAAGCTCTAGGTGTTCAAGCAGACCAAATCTCTATCGTAAGCTACGGTGAAGAGAAGCCACTTCTTCTAGGTCAATCTGAAGATGTGTATGCTAAAAACCGTCGCGCAGTACTAGTTTACTAATTTTAGTAGGCTATATAATTGAGGAATTGCCTCATGTTCAGTAACACAAAGCGAGTCATTTTGCTTTCGTTACTGGCAAGTGCAGCGAACATCGCGTTCGCTGCACCAGCTCCAGTATCCGATCTCAATAGCACCGCAACCAATTCATCATCCTCTTCTCGAGCAGCATCTAACGAATCAGATATTGAGCGTTTAGAGCGCCTGCTTCAAAATCGCAACCTCGTTCAGCTTCAAATGCAACAGCAAATCGACGGCATGGCACTGGAGATCAGTGAACTTCGTGGTGAGCTGGAACGAAACAGTTACGATATGAAGCAAATGCTAGAGCGCCAACGTGAACTGTTCATTGAACTGGATCGTGTAAGAGGCGAGGTGAAAGCAGCAGGAACAGCAACGGTAGCAGTAGCGGCGAGCGAAGGCTCTAAAGACGCTTCTGGTACGTTCAGTACTGATGTGGATGAGCAAACCGCTTATCAAAATGCTGTAGATATGATTCTAAAGCAACGAGACTACACGGGTGCTATCGCAGCATTTCAAAAGTTTCAAAAAGACTTCCCAGATTCAACCTTCACACCTAACTCACACTACTGGTTAGGTCAGCTTTATTTTGCTAAGAAGCAAGATAAAGAAGCCGTGAAGAGCTTTGCCGCTGTTGTGTCATACAAAGACTCAAATAAGCGAGCAGATGCACTGGTTAAGCTTGGTGACATAGCTGCACGCAACAACAACGCGACGCAAGCTAAGAAATATTACCAACAAGTCGTTACCGAGTACCCAAACAGTGCTTCGGCTAAAGTGGCTAAAACCCACTTATAAAACAAAATAGGGGTGCTCAGGTACCTCTTTTTTATACCTGCTTACTTCCTTTTAATATTTACTCAGTAGGTTTGCGACGCCAACGCATCACCTTGTTTATGCGTTTTAAGTATTAGCTAGTCACCGCTTGCAACCAATCCTTTTTGATCCCAATCGCTGTCCTGTGTAGAATACTCTAATCCTCGGAAGAAGTTGCGTAGAGCAAGAGCAATGAGTCATATACTAGATAAAATCGATACAGTTTACCCGTTTCCGCCTAAGCCAGTTCCATTGAGCGACGCTCAGAAACAGGCCCACATCGCAAACATCAAAAAACTACTTCAAGAAAAAGATGCAGTTCTAATTGCACACTACTACACCGATCCTGAAATTCAGGCTCTGGCAGAAGAAACTGGTGGTTTCGTTGGCGATTCATTAGAAATGGCTAAGTTTGGTAACCGTCATTCAGCAAGCACTTTGATCATCGCTGGTGTTCGTTTTATGGGTGAGTCTGCAAAGATCCTTACCCCTGAAAAACGCATTTTAATGCCAACGCTTGAAGCTGAATGTTCACTTGATCTTGGCTGTCCTGCGGATAAGTTTACAGAATTTTGTGATGCTCACCCCGACCACACAGTGGTTGTATACGCGAACACCTCTGCGGCTGTTAAAGCACGTGCAGACTGGGTCGTTACGTCGAGCATCGCTTTAGAAATTGTTGAAAGCTTAGATGCTGAAGGCAAACCCATTATTTGGGGCCCAGACCGCCACCTAGGTTCTTACATTGCAAATCAAACTGGCGCTGACATGTTGCTTTGGCAAGGTGAGTGTATCGTTCATGATGAGTTTTCAGCTGATGCTCTGAAGAAAATGAAATCGGTATATCCAGAAGCCGCTATTTTGGTTCACCCAGAATCACCAGCAAGCGTGGTTGAACTGGCTGATGCTGTAGGCTCAACAAGCCAACTGATCAAGAAAGCAAAAGAGCTGCCTCATCCACAGATGATTGTTGCGACAGACAAAGGTATCTTCTTCAAGATGCAACAATTGGTTCCTGAAAAAGAACTGATTGAAGCGCCGACAGCGGGTGCTGGTGCAACTTGTCGCAGCTGCGCACACTGTCCTTGGATGGCTATGAATGGCCTTGAAGCGATTGAAAATGCACTAGAGCATGGTGGTGAGCAACATGAAATCTTCGTTTCTGACGAATTACGCGTTAAGTCTCTTATTCCATTGAACCGTATGCTAGATTTTGCAGAGCAGTTAAATGTGCAGGTAAAAGGTAACGCGTAAGCCGTTCTTTTATCTAACCCACAAAAAACCAGCCGATAGTGCTGGTTTTTTTGTATCTGAATATTAGACTTAAGTTAACTTAATCTCATCTCATTAGCTGCTGTTTGCACTAGATATTACCAATCGTAACAATACCACCATTAGCAATACCTATAATAGTAAAGAACGGGTTACCCTAGTTTGTTAAAACGCCCGATTAATACGTTTTAACTTTTGATTGTAGAATAACGACTTATCGAAATGATTTGTCGTAAATCTGCATCTGCACCTTAGCCTTTTGCCTACGTTATTTATCAACCCTTACTTACTGTGATTTGCGTTAAATTTTTCTACGATCTTTCTGTTTTAGAGTGTTCAAACTGAAAATTGAATTTAGATTGATTCATGAGTACGAACAGAAACAGTACTGCCATTAGAGAAGCGGCAAACCAATACGGGAGGCTTTGGTTGTATTGGTAAAGTAGCGTTGCGGTGATCGGTCCCGCAATGGAAGATAGCCCTTGGATGGCCGAAATTGTACCAGCAGCAGCACCTTGTTCGTTCATGTCTACTGAATTGGCTGTGATAGCTTGTATCGCAGGAAACAAGAGTCCCAACCCTATTGCCATGAATATATAGCCTGTAATAAGAACCGGAGCCGAGTGAGCTGCTGACACAATACAGAGGCCTGCACATGCCGCAATTGGACCTATAATGAAACTCTTTAGTAATACGTTGTTTTTTAGTTTGGCTAAGAAACCTTGTGTGATCCCTAACGTGATTCCGGTGATGGTCAAAACGATGCCAGACAGTTGAGCCGTTTGTTCCGATGTATCTCTGATGCGATCGAGTATTAAAAAGCCAATGATGATTTGTGCTGTTATAACCGCAAACATACAAGCGAACATAGCGAGGCTCGGGAAACGAAGCCGTTGGTCAAAAAAGCTGAGGGTGTTCTCGGGAGGCTCATGGCTTCTCGGTGTTTCTGGTAAGCGGTGCTTGATAGTAACCCAAGTGATGAACGGGAATATTGACAATACATATAAAGGGAGTGTCAGAGAGTATTGAGATAACATTCCGCCTAAAGCGGGTCCGGCAACGAGCCCTATGGCACTTGCCGCCCCAATACTTGCCAAGGCACTTTGTCGCTCTTGTGGCGTGGTAATATCTGCCACTAACGCTGTGCTAACAGGAGTGATAGCCGCTAAAAACAGACCAACGAATGTACGAGCAACTATCATTCCTATGAGTATTATGAGTGAATGAAAGGTTGTTTTAAGGGATAGGTCTAGCCATATCGTCATGAGAATAAAAGAGCACGCATAGCCTAAAGTAGCGACTAGCAATACAGGTTTTCGCCCCTTCTTGTCACTGGCATCCCCCCATTTTTTTGCGCTAAGAAGCCAAGCTATCCCCGACATAGCGACCACCAAACCACCATGCCATTCCATTAAACCAACTTCGCGAATAATCGGACCGATCACCGGAATGATCGACATCATCGCTGTCATACAGACAGCGTTTAATACAAATAACTGTTTAATAGTACTCATAAAGTGGCTTTTTTATTTTGGCTACAATTCACGGGACATCAAATATACAACCGATATAATTCCAATAAAAGCATTAATGGAAAAGATTATCATTATCAGTTAAATTAATTGAAAGAGTTCGAAGTGGAAGAAAAATGATAAATGCAAGTAACTATATAAGCGTCAATGACTCAACTATATATTACGAAATATCGGGTAATCTTAATGGTGAACCGCTGTTGATGCTTCATGGTGGCCTCGGAGCAATTCATGAATTAGAGCCGTTACATAGATACTTATTTGATAACTATCAGTTAATAAGTATCGATTTTCGTGGGCATGGTAAGTCGGATCTAGGGTGTTTACGACTCAGTTACAGCCAGTATCAGCAAGATGTCCATTCCGTACTCGGCGCTTTGGGAATTGAGCAATATTCGATATTTGGTTTCAGCGATGGCGGCATTGTAGGCTACCGCTTAGCCGCTCAAGAACCGAGTCGGGTTTCTTGCTTGGTGACGCTCGGTTCACAATGGCAGGTAAATATTGATGATCCGGCTATGAAATTATTATCCAGTTTAACTCCAGATTTTTGGTGCAACAGGTTCTCTGACGACGTTTCTTTATACGAGTCAACAAACCCGAAACCAGATTTTCCTAAACTGGTCGATGCGGTTAAAGAGGCTTGGTTTGATAACACGGCATCAGGTTACCCTTGTGATTTAGTTGAACAGATTCGTTGTCCAACATTGATTATGAGGGGGGACAACGATTTTATATTTTCTCTTGATGAGGCAGTGGCTTTAAAAGGCAAAATTTCTGGCAGCTGTTTTGCCAACATTCCGCAGACAACACATGCGTCACATCAAGAAGCACCTGGCATTGTAGGTTCAATGATCAAACGTTTTCTGTCGCAACATGGCAATAATAAGTAGAAAGCACTTTATTGTTTATGCAGGTGCGTGCGGCTTACGAATAACTTAATCAATTGGGTAAAAAGAATAATGACTCACCAAGATTGGTATCCACTGACTAATGCACAGGAGGCGTATTGGGACGAATTCGTTCAACATCCAGATAGGCCTTTATCGACAGTAGCTCATTGTTTGGAAATTTCAGGTTCTATCGATCTCGAAAAATTAGCCGATGCCATTAATCAGACTGTTTCAGAAGCGGAAGCTTTGCTTCTTAGATTTCGGCGATTGGAAAATCAGCACTATCCAGTTCAAATGGTTTGTTTTGACGCAAAACCCGCAGTGGAGGTCATCGATCTACGCGATGAAGAAAACGCACAAGAACAAGTAAATGCATATTTGCGTTCTGACGTCGAAGCGGTCATTGATTTAGAAAAGGATGTGATTACAAAAGTACAGCTCTATGTTGTTGGGCCAAAGAAAGTACTTTGGTATCTGAGAACTCATCATATTGCGGTCGATGGTTACAGTATGAGTTTAATTGAGCAGCGTTGTTCGGAGCTTTATCTGTGTTTAATGAATAACACTGAGCCAACCCACCGCTTTAAAACGTTTGATGTTTACCTCAAAGAAAACACCGATTACTTACACAGTAAACGTTTCGATGTAGACCGATCTTATTGGAATAATTATCTCGAATTATCCCATTTAGAGCTTAGTCAGGGCGATATTTCGGTCTCTGATACAGTCTATTGTGAGAGGAAGGTTCCTGAGTCGATTAGTGATTCTCTTGTCACTGTATCTAAGCAATTAATGATTGGTTGGAGTGACATTCTTACCTTACTTTGTACTGCGTACCTTTATAAGCATTGGCGCCTCGACGAGCGGCAGTCTTTTCCATTGCCAGTGTGGTTACCATTCATGAATCGAATGGGTAATCCTTGTGCAAACCTACCTTCATTAATGGTTAATACCATCCCTTATCTCGGGGAGGTTAACGATGATGAGTCGGTGAGTGCGTATCTAAAAAGGGTAGTAAAAGACCTTAGGGGGAATTATTGCCATGGACGGTATCGAGTAGAAAATAAATGCACATCAGGGGGGCATTATTTTCTTTCAC
Source organism: Vibrio sp. NC2 (assembly GCF_025195005.1). Taxonomy (NCBI): domain Bacteria; kingdom Pseudomonadati; phylum Pseudomonadota; class Gammaproteobacteria; order Vibrionales; family Vibrionaceae; genus Vibrio; species Vibrio sp. NC2. The sequence goes on along the minus strand of NZ_JANVFC010000006.1, from coordinate 89,799 downwards.
CATTCATTAATATTTTGCCCTTTGAGCCGACAGAATTTCACGGGTGTTCCACGAGGCGTCGAATTATTGCTGGTGGAATTGCGGACGGTTTTAACGTGACTTTTCGCAGCTCAAGGCAAGCACAAAACATGTATTTAAAGATAGAGGCAGAGAGCCGTCTCTTTGAACAGCATGAACTAAATCAGCATGCCAATCATTTACTAAAGTACCTCTCTAAAGCTCTTAACTCTGTCTTGGATTAGCTCTACATAAGCCTAATTCTGTCTTATTTTTTCAAATTTTTGTCTCAATCCCCCTTCATGAATAGGGCACTCGTTAGCTGCCCTAACCATCAACAATCAGAATTCTCGACTTCGGATATCAATAATAATGATAATTATTATCAATATCAAATGAGAATGCTTTACATTTAAATATGCAACCGATAAAGTACGGTTGAAAATTCGTCAAGACATTGAAAGGATGTTCATTTTTCAACTTATTCGTTGAGTGATTTCAGGGCTTGTCCAATGTGACGATTTTTAGTCGGAATTTTGGCTTATGTATTAAAGCAATGGTCAATAAGGAGCAGAGGAAGTAAAGATCTTACTCGTTTTGAGTTGTTGTGTTTTTAACACCTTTGAATGTCTTCCCTAGTTCTCCTTATATGCAGTTACATGAGCCACTTAAAGTTAATGTTATATCAAGGAGAATTTTAAATGACAGCATTCCGCCCCGTGGCAGTGAATGAGCTAGGAAATAGCAGATTCAAACGACGCACCTTATCTTTAGTTATCATGGGATTTTGTGTAAGTGGTCAAGCTTTTGCCGCGGCAAACAAAAATAATGAAACTACCGTTAGTGAAGATAAAACTATTTTTGAAGTCACAGTATACGGTGAGAAAATAGAACGTTCGATTTATGATACTGGCTCAAGCGTGCATGTGTATGATGAAGACCGTATCGCGAGTACTCCAGGTGCATCTGAGGTCGATGATCTGCTGCAGCTAATCCCAAACATTGTAGATTCAGGTCAGGGTAATAACCTACCATCGATTCGTGGTGTTGATGGTTCAGGTCCTTCGTTCGGTGGCCTAGCAGCCTTTGGTGGGTCTATGCCAAGGTTGAACCTTTCAATTGATGGACGTTCACTCAGCTATTCTGAAGTCGCGTTTGGCCCTCGCTCTTTATGGGATATGCAGCAAGCGGAAGTTTATCTAGGGCCGCAAAGCTATGTTCAAGGTCGAAATGCCTCCGCTGGTGCAATCGTTTTAAAATCTAATGATCCGACTTACGATTTTGAGAGCAAAGTAAAGGCTGCTATTGGTCAACAAGACTATTCTCAGACCGCTGCGGTTATCTCAGCGCCAATACTGGAAGATCAATTAGCCTTTAGATTGAGTGTTGATCAGCAAAAACGCAGTAGTTATGCAGACCTTACTTCCTATGAGCCTGTCGGTGACCCTAATCGCATTGAGATGACCACTGCCCGAGGTAAATTTTTACTCGAACCTGAAGGTCTTCCAGGGTTCAAGACGACGCTAACGATTGCCCATATGGATACTATTGGGCCTCAATCTGAATCTCAGCAAACAAATATTAATAGAGCAATTTACAAAACTCAGTCAACAAGCGGTATTTGGGATGTGTCTTATGACATCTCAGATACGTTAGTGTTTGAAAATAATTTGATTTATACCGATCGTACGTACGACAGAATCACTGACCCTGCAGGAAGAAAACAGGATTTCAAATCGAAGGGTAACGAGTTCCAAATAGAGCCTTTGGTTCGATTTGATTCGCTCAGCGAAGATCTCTCTGGTTTGTTTGGTTTACGCTACTTCAAATCTGAAGATAACGACGTATTTGAACAGACCGGATCATCTATTCCGATGGAAGGTGATAATCGCGCTATTTCGGCATTCGCTGAAGTGACTTACTTGGTGATGCCGAGCATCGAAGTTGTAGCGGCAGGGCGATTCGAGCGTGAAGACAAGAAACGTTATGTTGCCCCAGGTCCTTTCGGCTTAGATTATGATGAAACATCAAATGTATTCCTCCCTAAGCTTGAAGTTGCATATAAGCCTGAATCAGATCAAACCGTAGGTATACGAGCTGCTAAAGGCTTTAACTCTGGAGGTGGAGGTGTTGGTTTTAATAATCAAACGTGGGCATTTTCTTCATATACGTATGAAGACGAATACGTTTGGAACTATGAATTCTTCACTCGCCATAGTCTACTAGATAATGAACTTGAGTTAACCACTAACGTCTTCTATAACGACTATGATAATTTCCAAGTATTGGAGACTTCATCGCAAGGTGATGTGAAAGTTGATAATGTTGATGGGGCATATACTTATGGTGCAGAGCTAGGAAGCCGTTGGTTAACAACATCTAACCTAGAGCTGTTAGCTTCACTTGGTTTGTTAAAAACAAGCTACAAAGATCATGCTAATGACTCAAAAGAGCTCGCCCGTGCTCCTTCATTGACTGCAAGCTTCGGTGCTTTATACATGTTTGCTGAGAATTTCGAGCTGAGTGGTAATGCGAATTATACTGGAGAGTACTTCAGTGACGTTGAAAACTCAGCGAACCAGAGTATTGATGCTTACTGGGTTGCAAATGCACAAGTTGCCTATGTGTTTACTAACGGACGTATGTCTTTATTCGCTACAAACTTGTTTGATTCTCAGAAAGAAACATTTAATTTCGGTGGAGACGATATTACGAAGCAAGCACCTCGCCAAATTGGTGGTTCAGTAGAATTGTACTTCTAATCGGTTAGATATAATAAAAACGCCTTGCTTAAAGTAAGGCGTTTATTGATCTCAAAACGGTTGTCGAAATGTTTGAGGTACTAGAAGTCAGAACCTTAATTTAGGCAGAAGCTTCAGTAGAGGCCATGATCGTTTGCCAAGATTTTAGTGTTGGCGTCGCCATTAACTGGGCAAAACTAATGTTTATCCCTGCATTTCTTAGTTGGCCTGTTAGGCGCATCATACTGATTGAATCCAAACCGAGTTCGATGAGGTTAACGTCCGGCTTTACCGATTCGACTGGAACACTTAATACCTGACTGATTATTTCTACCAGATCAATATTTGCTTCTTGCTTAGACAAAATAATTTCCTTTTCTTTTCTTTCGGAAGTTTATCTTCTACTTCCAATATTTCACTCAAATTCGCTATACACAATATCACCACTTGATTGTTACATACAAATGATTATTATTAGCATTTAAGTGTATTGATAGGCGTCAATTGTGCTGAATCGGTTTGGGTATCTTAATACTTCCAAGCGTTGTTCTTAGCACTTCAACATACGATAAGGAATGACATGGAAACCGTGCTCAAGGAGAAGGTTTGTCAAGATGGCTTGTTATATGGCTTTGTTGATCAACCAGCTCCTCAATCTGCGAAGTTCGAACAGAACAACCTATGGTTAAACACACCTTTATGGGCAATTTTGAGTGAAGGAGTTGCTCTGCATCCAACTAAGCCAGCAGTAGCCGATCCGACGGGTAGCCTTACTTATGAAGAGTTGCTGTCTGAAGCAGACAAAATAGCCGCGGGTTTAAAAGAGGTCGGGTTAAAAGCTGGAGACCGGGTCGTATTTCAGGTGTCTAACAGCATTTATTTCGCAAAAGTGTTTTTTGCTTTACAAAGAGCTGGCATGGTTCCGGTATTGGCACTGCCAGCACATGGTGTTGTTGAAATCCGCCATTTCATGAAAGTATCTGGCGCAAGGGCCTACTTCGGTTCTAACTTAGAAAACGATGGAAGAGCTCTGCACATAGCAGACTCATTGTCGGAAGAGTCTCTTTCATTTAGCCATATCTATATTGTGGGAGATTCTGGAAAGTATCCGTCCTTACCTCTGGGTAATATTTTCCAGTTCGTTCCTGAACGACCAAACCCAAATCATCCCGCTCTATTCTTAGTCTCTGGTGGAACTACGGGACTGCCTAAGCTCATTCCTAGAAGCCATAACGATTATCGTCTCAACATCCAAAGTTGTGCCGCAGCAAGTGAGTTATCGTCCGAGGAAGTATACCTCGCAGTGCTACCTGCTGCGCATAATTTCACTTTAGGTTGCCCCGGTTTATTAGGTGCGCTTGATGTTGGAGGAAGTGTCATTTTCAGTTCTAACCCCAGCCCTGATTACTGCTTTGATGTTATCGAGAAAAGCAAAGTGACGGCGACAGCTTTGGTTCCGGCGTTAGCGCAGCTATGGAACGCGGCTAAAGAATGGGAACGTGCGAATACATCTAGCCTCAGGCTGATGCAAGTCGGTGGTTCGAAGCTGGCTTATTCTGATGCTCTTGATGTACAAAAAAACTTTCCCGGTGCACTCCAACAAGTTTTTGGTATGGCAGAAGGCCTGATCGCCTGTACTCGATTAGGGGATGATGAAGTTCTGGTTGCGACGAAACAAGGTCGACCTGTAAGTAACTGGGATGAGGTTCGCATAGTTAATGCTGAGGGGAACACTGTTCCAATGGGTGAAGAAGGAGAACTACTCACTCGCGGTCCCTACACCTTAAGAGGGTATTACCGAGCAGAGGAACACAACCAACGCTCATTTACTCAAGATGGTTTCTATCGAAGTGGGGATCGAGCCATTGTTGATGAGAGGGGATATATCGTTGTGACTGGCAGAATTAAGGACGTCGTAAACCGAGCCGGTGAGTGTATTGCTACCGATGAAATCGAAGAGCATTTACTTATGCATCCTAATATTTCACAGGTCGCCGTGGTTGCGGTACCTGATAAACATCTAGGCGAAAGGATCGGAGTCGCTGTCGTGAAAAGGGGGCTTTCCCCAACTTTACAGGAGCTACGCACGTTCCTAAAAGACCAAGGGATGGCTTCTTTCAAACAGCCAGATGAATTGATCATTGTCTCTAATCTGCCCAAAACAGCGGTAGGTAAAATTGATAAAAAGCGAGTGCCTGGCCCAAGTGGTGAACCTTGGGTTAATACGCCAGTTTAACTAACGCGAGCTGCCTACCGTAGCTCTATATTGTCGATAAACAACGTCCTATTGATTGAATCGAGAGTGCTCTAGAAGGATGATTTGTCATCGAGCCTGAGAACGGTGGTTCTATTCTTACACTCTTCAATGGGTCATTACAGGGAACAAAGACTAAAGGAAATCAACATGTCATCTATAAAGAAGCCAGAAGTTTGCGAAAGTCTCAATGATATACGAATCGGAATCGATACCCTTGATAAGGAGATCGTTCATATTCTTTCTAAGCGGTTAGGGTATGTCAAAGCCGCCGCACAATTTAAGCCCAATGAGCAGAGTATTCCGGCACCAGAGCGTGTCGCTGAAATGCTAGAAGATAGAAAAAAATGGGCCGAAGAGGCTGGGATGAGTAGCGAGTATGTCGAAACGTTATTCTCCAGTATCACCCATTGGTACATTAATCAGCAAATTAAACATTGGCGTACCGAAAGGGGGCTTTCAGCAGAAGAACCCGAAAATACGGCAACGTGATAAGAGTGTTTTGAACTTATCCGTAGAGTCTGAATGAGGGGGGTTACACATATTCCTATTGGAGCACCACTTTGACTAAAGCGCTAAAGATTTAATTGATCAGGTGACAGAAGATAACGTCATCGCTGATTAGAGTATTAAGGACAATTACAAATGACTATACCGAAAATAGCGAGTTACGACTTGCCGGAACACCATGAGTTTCCAAAAAACAGAACGAACTGGACGATCGAGCCTAGTAAAGCCGTACTTTTAATTCACGACATGCAAGAGTATTTTGTGAGCTACTATGAGGCTGATTCGTCACCTATGGCGGACATTTTAACTAACATTCAGCAGTTAAAACACATAGCGAAACAAGCGGGAATTCCGGTTGTATATACCGCGCAACCTGCGAATCAAGACCCAAAAGATAGAGCCTTGTTAACTGACTTTTGGGGGCCGGGGCTAAACGGCGACCATACTCCTGTCGTATCAACACTTGCTCCAGAAAACGATGATATTGAGTACGTTAAATGGCGTTACAGTGCATTTAAGAAAACCCCATTGCTTGATTACATGAAAGACAATCAAAAAACTCAGCTGATCATCTCTGGTATTTACGGTCACATTGGCATTTTATCGACTGCTTTGGATGCATTCATGTTGGATGTACAGCCCTTTATTATCGGTGATGCGATCGCGGATTTTTCGCGTGAAGACCATATCCACACTCTCAATTACATATCAGGCCGAACTGGAAGCATTAAAACACTCGATAAAGCTATAGCGGAAATTAACCCAAATGAAGAGAGTATTCTTAGCCTCAATGTTTTGCAGTCTGACGTGGCCGAGACATTAGGTGTATCTTACGAAGAGATTGATGTGAATGAAAATCTAATCTTTATGGGGCTAGATTCGATGAGAGCGATGACACTTGTAGAGAAGTGGAATAAGCAGGGCGCAAATGTCTCATTCGCTCAGCTGATTGAAGCGGTTTCATTGCAAGAGTGGTGGCAAGCAATCGAAGCCACACTGAATAACCGCACAGAAGAAGTACCAGCATAAATGCTCGCAAGTTAGCGCCAATTATTTATAGAATTTCTTAAGAGGTAAATTGATGAGCGATCAACCAGTGCGTTTACATCCGATGTTGTTGGACTTTGTTCGTAAAGAGAAGATCTCAAAGCATCTACTGCGAGTGACTGTTACGGGCGACTCTTTAAAAGGGTTCCCTGAAGATCAAAATGGTACACACATAAAAGTGTTTTTCCCCAATAGGGAGAGTGGGATATTGCAGTTACCTTATCGAGAAGGTGAAACTGTGATTTGGCCTGAGCATAAACCCGTGCCTCGAGCCTATACCGTTAGAAAGTATCGAGCCGATGTGAATGAGCTTAATATAGATTTCGTGATCCACGGAACCGATTCTCCCGGCGGTGGGTGGGCGATTAAAGCAGAACAAGGTTTCCAAATTGGCCTTGTAGGCCCTGCTGGGCCTGAGCCATTAATTGAACCCGCAGATTGGCATATTATTGCGGGAGACCTAACAGCAGTACCAGCCATTAGTGCTATTTTGGAGAGTCTTCCCTCTGACACTCAAGGCTATGTATTTATCGAGATAGAGGATGCTGCAGATAAACATGATATTAAGCATCCGCAAGGTCTGGTTTTGAAGTGGCTAATGAGAGACGAAAAGAGTGATCAATATCTATTGAGCAAAGCCATTTCCGGCTTAATTGCACCTAATGGATCTCACTCGCTTTCGGCTTTCGTTGCGGGTGAAAATGAAAGCGTGATTGCGTGTCGTAAAGCGCTTAAACAAGAGTACAAGCTGTCTAGAAAAGATATGTATGCGATTCCTTACTGGAAACGAGGTAAGGATGAAGAAGCATACCATGATGAACGTCATGAAGTTATGGATGAAGAGTACTAGCCTGCCTGTTCTAGAAAACAAAAACCGATCTCATGAGATCGGTTTTTGTTAGTACCTTTGGTTGCTTAAGCATACGCCTCTCGGAGGCGTTTCTTATTCACTTTGCCGACAGGTGTCTTGGGCAATGAATCGACAAATTTGATTAAATCTGGGATTTTGTAATCAGCTAAGCCACAATCACGTAGGAAATATTTTAGTTTGAAGGGATTTATGTCTGCCCCTTCGACTTTAACGATTACAGCGCAACTTCGTTCTCCTAAGTAGTCGTCAGGTATCGCAATGAGAGCGGCATCATGAACCCCATCGTGTCGAATTAGGTGGTTTTCAACCTCTTCTGCTGCAATCTTTTCCCCCCCTCGGTTAATCTGGTCTTTATCTCGTCCTGTTACAATGATATTACCGTCCTTAGTTTGTTTAACTATGTCACCAGTGTGATAAAACCCTTGTTGGTCGAATGAAAGATGGTTGTGTTCTTTTGCTTGGTAATAGCCGCGAATGGTGTAAGGACCTTGAGTGAGAAGAAAACCTTCCTCTCCGCAGGGCACTGACTCCCCCTCTTTATTCACGATTTTAATCCGATCATGTTGTGAAATAGGGCGGCCTTGGGTAGAGGCAATAACTTCCATGGGATCATCTAATCTCGTGTAGTTCACTAGTCCTTCAGCCATACCAAATACTTGTTGAAGCTGACAACCTAACTTGTTTGGTAGGTCTGTAGCCGCCGTTTGGCTAAACTTAGCGCCACCGACTTGAACTAATTTTAAGCTTGAAAGATCATGAGTAGTGGATTGAGCCTGCTCCATCCACAGCAGTGCTAGTGGGGGAACTAAGCCTGATACGGTAATTTTATGCTCTTCAATTAGTTTAAACGCTGATTTTGGCGTAGGGTCATGCGTAAGAACAACCGTACCTCCAGCGAAAAAGACCCCTAAAGCTCCCGGTGAACTTAATGGGAAATTATGTGCAACCGGCAGCGCACATAAGTAGCGAGTGTTTTCAGTAAACTTACAGATCGTGTTACTGCCAATCACGCTATAAGCATAGTCATTGTGGGTTCGAGGTATCAGTTTTGGTGTACCGGTTGTTCCACCCGACAATTGGAAAAATGCCAGTTCAGATGCTTCTGCTTCTTGCTTATCGTCGGGTTGTCCCGTGACATCATCAAGCGATGTGAACCTTGGGTCTGCCAAGTCCGTAGCATCACAGCGAACGATGATATGTTCTAATTCATTACTTTCATCTACCACTTGCTTAGCTAAGGCTTGGTAATTAAAACCAGTATGTTTCCCATCTACAATGTAAGCTTTGGCTTTAGCGTGTTGGCAAAAATAAGACACTTCCGAGAAGCGATGAGCGGGAAGAGCTAAAACGGGTCGAATACCTTTCTGTAAAAAGGCAAAGTAGCAGAAATAGAATTCGGCTACGTTTGTCATTTGTAATACGACATTGTCGCCTTTCATTAACCCTAAAGACTGAAAACCTGAAGCCATTTGAGACACTCTCTCTGCGGCTTGTAAATAGCTAAATTGACGCTCACCACAGATAAGAGCCATGTTGTTACCACACCGCTTAACTGAGTGCTGAAAATGATCGAAAAGAGTTCTGTCTTGCCAATAACCTAGCTCTCTATACAAAGAAGCTTGGGGTGTTGGCCAATCTGTATAATCCATATGTTCATTCGACATTATGAGTCTACCTATGCCGTCAACATATCTTTAAGTTGGATACCTGCTGCCGTTAAGATGGTGTTCATTTTGGCACCTGTTTCATCCAGTTCACTTTGTGGATGTGATTCATCAACAATACCTGCTCCAGCAAAAACTTTCATTTGTCGTTTTTGTACCTCAGCACAACGGATCGTCACCACCCACTCCCCATTACCTCTTGAATCACACCAACCAACCATACCAGTAAAATACCCTCGGTCGAATTGCTCCAATTTTCGGATGGCTTCATACGCTTTCTGTCGCGGATAACCGCAAACTGCAGGGGTAGGGTGCAATTCAGCAGCGACTTCCAACACATTAGTGTGAGGGTTATTGACTTGACCCTCTAGTACCGTGGAGAGATGAAGCATGGTTTTTGTTTCTATGACTGATGGAATCATAGGTGTGTACAGGTTGTGGCAATACTTGCTCATCACACGCTCAACTTCTTCTACAACCAGGCCATGTTCATGCAGATCTTTGTTAGTATTGAGCAATGAATTTGTTGAGCTTTGATTCTGTTCGTCCAGTTCAGAACGCGGGCGCGATCCTGCGAGTGGGTTAGAGGTGAGATAACTGCCTTTTTTTGCAACAAGGAGTTCTGGACTCGCCCCCATTAGCTTTTGGTTGTTATTGATATTCGCTGCGAACGTATAGCCTTTCGAGTTGATTGATAACAGATTGCGAAGCAAAGTTTGCTGCTGAATATCAGCGTCTGTTTCTACTTCAATAGCCCGAGAAAGAACCACCTTTGAAAGCTCTGTGTTGGCAAACATGTCAAGAAGGTCGGATACTCCTTGCTTATAATGATTACCGCTTGGGGAAGAGATGACGTGCGCATCGGCAGAGGAAAGCGGATTTGAGTGTAAGGATCTTGTACTACTAGAGATGAATAACTGCTCTGGGATAATAAATTTAGTCGGGTTTTCTTCGTTAAATGGGACGACACCGAATAGCACTGGATTATCGGCTTCTGATTTTTTAGCCGCCTGGAGCATTTCGTTAGCCTTCTCGGCTAGCTCTGAAAATGCAATAGGCTGGTGGAACTCATTTTCAATACCTTTACCCATCATCGTATTACTGGGAGAAGCGAAGAAAAATGGAGATGACAATAGCTCTCTATCTAGCAGATCACTTTCCATTTTTGAATAGCCAATGACTTCACGTTTCATAACAGGTCCCTCTTTATGTATAGATCGTTATGACGATGTGCAATTACTTACATTGATGTTCTTAAAGGAACTCATTTGTCATGCACTTCATCGGGTTGCTTATTTTGGTCAGTAAGATTACATTTACATTTATTTAAATGCTAATGATAATGATTTCTATTTAATGTAATTCGTTGTTATTGAAGGCTGCTCACATTCTTCGATTTTTGTTTTATGTAAATGTATACAAAAGTCGCAATTTTGATTGTTTATTATTCGGTTGTTTAGGTATATGGAAAGATTTCTTGAAGGACAATTAGTGTTATTAACGGGTGCGGCAAAAGGTATTGGTTTTAGCACGTTAGAGAGTTTGTTGGGCTCGGGAGCTAAGGTGCTCGCTACGGATATTGATAGCCAACTCCTCGCGACTAAATCTGAATCTCTAGCGAGAAAGTATCCAGATCAGCTCTGGGTTGAACCGTTGGATCTGTCAAAACCTGAGTTAGTAAAACAGAGTATTTATCATTGGGTAGAAGAGTACGGTGAGTTTGATCACTTAGTGAGTTGTGCTGGTATTCTTCATTTAGGTGCGCTGTGTGATATGTCATTCGAGCAGATAGAAAACACATTTATGGTCAATTCGTTTGGTGCTCTAGCCACAATGCAGGCGGTATCTAAGTGTATGAAAGCTCGGGGGAAGGGGAATATGGTTGTTGTCGGTTCGAATGCCGCTAATACTCCTAGAGCAAATATGGGGGCTTATGCAGCATCTAAGTCGGCGTTACACATGTTTGTAAAATCCATTGGTATTGAACTCGCGCCTTTGGGGATTCGTTGCAATATTGTCAGCCCAGGGTCTACACGTACAGAAATGCAATTGCAACTTTGGAATGAGAGTTATGGTGAGGAGCAAGTCATTGCCGGTGATGCAACGCAGTTTCGTCTAGGCATTCCGCTTAACAAGATTGCTGAACCCAAAGATATTGCTCAGTCGATATTGTTTCTGATGTCTAATGCAGCTAATCATATCACTATGCATGACTTGCGTATTGATGGTGGTGCAACGCTCGATAATTAGACATCATAGAGTTATATGGCGCGCATGCGCCATATAAAATTTTAGGTTAAGCGACTGTCGATAATTTCTTATGAGTTGCCTCTACCATTGCATTTGCAAAGACATTGAGAATTGCAACGGTATCTTCCCAGTTTAGACATTCATCAGTGATGGATTGGCCTCTGGTTAGTGGCGCCGCATCAATATTTTGCGCCCCTCCGACTAAGAAGCTTTCAGACATAACGCCGGCGATGTACTGCTCTCCTGAAATGATTTGCTCTGCAATGTTTCGGGCTACATTGAGTTGATTTTTGGCAGTTTTCAGACTGTTTCCATGACTACAATCAATTATAATTCGGGGGTTAAGGCCGTTTAATTCTAATTGTTTTGTTACATCACAGACGTGTACGTTAGTATAGTTTGGCTGTTTTCCGCCACGTAAAATGATATGTCCGTTAGGGTTGCCATGTGTCATTGCAGACACGGGTGTATTACCAAAACCAGAGACATAAACTAGGTGAGGAGATTTCGCGGCGTGAATTGCGTCAATCGCGATCGTTACATTACCATCCGTTCCATTCTTAAACCCAATAGGGCACGGGATACCTGAAGCCATTTGTCTGTGTGTTTGAGACTCAGTGGTTCTTGCTCCAATAGCGCCCCAACAAATTAAATCAGATACATATGGGTACACGGTGGTGTCTAAAAACTCGGTTGCCGTTGCAAGCTTTAGATCAACAACATCTTTTAAGAACTTTCTTGCGACAAATAGCCCCTTGCTCATCTTATGGCTATTGTCTAAATCGGGATCGACAATCAGTCCTTTCCAACCGACGCGGGTTCGTGGTTTTTCAAAATAGGTTCGCATGACGATCAAGAGCTGGTCACGATATTTGTTCTGTAGATCGGCCAACTTACGAGCATACTCTAAAGCAGCCTCTGGGTCGTGGATGGAGCAAGGTCCAATGATAACGAGCAGACGGTTATCTTTCCCATTTAAAATTTCTGTGATTTCGAATCTTTTATCACGGATAAATCGTTCACTTTTTTCGTCTAGAGTGACTTCACTCGTTACATCAATCACACTCGGCAGTGGCTCTATCGTGGTTGAATTAAGTTGCTTCTCTAACTCTTGCATCCTTCCTCCTAAAACAAGTGTTCCTTGATGTTATGGCTTCATCAAATGTGCGGTCCAGGTATGATTTGGAAAACATTTAACTCTTAATAAATGATAATTATTATCATTTATTTTTTTGGGATTATTGAAATAGGAGCTAGGTGTTGTCAAGCTTATTGTTGGATGATGTTGTGAGATCATGCCGAATACAATCAGTACATCAACTCATATTGTCCAGTGTTAAATAAAAATGATAATGCTTATCATTAATATTTGAGTTTATTCTTAAGCTGGTGTATTACATTAGTTTAATAAGCCTCGTGGCACATTAAATGGATGAATGAGTGTGGAAATGAAGATGAGAGAATTGACGACTGTACAGGCTGCTTATTATGTCGGGAGGCAAACAGGCCAATCGATGGGAGGTGTAGCGGCCCATATTTATGCTGAATTTGATGGTGAACATATCGATTCAGAAAAATTGGCAAGTGCGGTGAGGAAGTTGTACATCAATCATCCTATGTTACGGATGAAAGTCACTTCTGGTGGTCAACAAGCCATCGCTCCTTTATCTTCTGTTCATCAACTTATCATTGATGATATTGAACACCTTTCACCATCGGCTACCCGTAACTTTTTAATAGAGAAGCGCACCGCTATTACTGACCAGAAACTGGATTTAGACAATGGGCAGGCCGCGCAGATCGGTATTACACGTCATTCTAAAGTGCAGTGCCGTTTGCATATAGACGTAGACATGATTGCTGTGGATGCACAGAGCTTCCGAATCTTAGTTGAAGAGTTGGCTAAGCTCTATAGCGATGAACATCAAGGCAACGAGACACAAGAGAAGAATTCGTTCTTTGAATATTTAGATAAACAAGCGGCGGACAATTACCTCGTAGCTAAACGACAGTCTGATAAGACATGGTGGCAACAACGATTACCAGACATCGCTGGAGCACCAGAGTTTCCGTATGTTAATGGGGCTATTGATCGTCAGCATGGGCACAGTCAGCGGTTCACACATCAGTTGACTCAAGAGCAACGGTCTTCGATCGAAGAGTTAGCCAAGAAACACCACTTAACCTTAACCCAACTTTTTCTAACACTTTTCTCTCAAGCAGTCGGTAGCTCTTGTAACAGCCCAGATTTTCGATTGAATGTGCCGACTTTCCACCGCGGTTTCTATACGAACGATGCAGAGGCAACGATAGGCGATTTCTCGAACTTGCTGATCTACAGCGCTAGCTTGAAAGCTCAAGAATCAACGCTTAATCATTGTCGTCGTACTGCCAATCAACTGAACCAATTACTCAACCATGAAAGCTATTCTGGTGTAACGGTGATGCGAGATTTATCGCGTTATTATGGAACCGTGCAAGCATCGCCTATCGTATTTACATCGGGAATGGATGTTGAAGGCGATGATTTATTCTCTGAGGCAGTCACAAAAGTCTTCGGAAAAATGAACTGGGTAATCTCTCAAGGTGCTCAGGTTACATTAGATGCACAAATCGCGCCTGCGTACGAAGGTATTTTTGTCAATTGGGATGTGCGAATGGACGTGTTCCCTAAAGGCTTTGTCGATACTTTGTTTAACAAGTTTATTGCGATTGTTCAATCTTTAGCTGACGAACCTAATAGCATACATAACTCTTTGGAAAGTACGCTCGCTCAGTTAGGTTATGCATGTCCTTCGTTACCCTTAGTTACCTCTTGTCCAAAGCCTTTAACAGAGCTACAAAAATCTTACTTACTCGGTCGCTCTACTCATATCCCTATGGGTGGCACTGCGATGCATGAATTCCGGGAATACCGAGGGAAAATAGAATCGAGTTTAGTTGAGTCTCGTCTCGAATCATTGGTGAAAAAGTACGATGCGTTACGGATGCACATCGATGAGAACAAGCTTGTTCAGCAGGTGTCGTCTAAGTTGACTTTGAATTTTGACTCCCACGACTTTCAACACTTGTCGATTGAGAAAGCGCTAGAGAGAGTTGGTAAAATTCGTCAAGTGAGTAATCACACGATGCACGACCTGTCGAAGTCGCCATGGCGTGTTTCTGTTATTCAATTGCCTGACTCTGATATCGGTTATCAGACCATTGTCTTTACCAGTTTTGATGCATTAATTGTTGATGGTAGAACACACTCCCTGATTCTTTCTGAATTATTGAAAAAGAATAGCGGGCAGTTGCATGAGCTCTGTGCTTACAGCGCTGAGACCAATCACTTTGATAGTGAACATGACATTGCTAAAAGGGAGGCAGATATATCGTTTTGGCAAAGTAAGCTTGACCCAGAGTGCGCGCCACCTTCGCTTCCATGGAAACAGCGATTGGATCATATAAAGGCTTCGCGTTACCAGCGAGAAAGCATTGTTATAGACAAAACTGCATTAACTCAGTTAACGGTGGCGAGTGCAGCCAACAGCTTGTTTTTGAACTCAGCACTCTCTGCTCTTGTTCTTGAAGGGATGTCGTATTGGACGACAGAACAAGAGATGAGAGTTGGTTTTCCGGTAGCGATCCCACAAAGCGATCAACCTCTTGGTAATGGTTCGACGTTCGTGATTTTGGAGTACCGAAAGAATGAAGGCAGCTTGCTAGAGCGAGCTCAGGGTATGCAAAATGATATGTTTGAGGCGCTTGATCATCTCGACTTTTCTGGTGTTGATATCAATCGTCAGTTAATGACTTCGCGAACCAGTTCATTGGCTTTACCTGTTGTAGTGACGAATGGTCTAACTTGGGATGCATTATCCGATGACGATGAACTCGTCTTCTTTGATGGTATCACCCAAACCCCTCAAGTCGCGTTAGATATCCGCCTTAATTTTGATGAAAGGCGAAATCTAGTATTGAGTTTTGACTATGCGGTTGACGCATTAGATAAACGAGTGGTTGTCTCCATTCTTGAATCGATAGAGCGTCACATTGAGACCGTATGTGAGACCCATGATTTTGACATCCCTTCACATAAGGTACTCAACCTTGAACACTATAAATTGAACTGTGATGTAAAAGAGTTTGAATGCTCCAAGTTCTTATCCAAGATAGCGCGTAATCTTGCGGAAAATGCGAGTGATGATATCGCGGTCATTTGTGGTGAACGGCATATCAGCTACAAGGCATTTGGGGAGGACGTCCATAAAGTGATGCAGCATATTGCTCATCTTGGTTTGAAGCAAGGTGATGTGTTGGCCATCTGTTTGCCAAAGAGCCCTGAACATTTAGTGGTGACGATTGCCTGTTCATTATCAGGGATTATATGGGTGCCTATCGATGCTTCATCACCAGAAGAGCGTTTGGATTACCTACTGAGTAATTGTAATGCCAATTTAGTGGTAACTAACCAAGCGTCACAGCGTAAAAATTCAGTGCTCTATCAAGCACTATTGCAACCTGTTGAGCAGGCTTATCCATCACTCTCCAATACGGACTTAGAAGTGCTTAGTCAAAGTGAGCATGGTGCTTATTATCTGTATACATCAGGAACAACAGGTAAACCTAAATGCGTTGTAGTGAACAGCAGAGCAACTTCCAATGTTATCGGGGAAACGTGTAAAGCTTGGCAAATAACGTCTGAAGATGTGTTGATGTGCGTAACGCCGTTCCATCATGATCTCTCTGTGTTTGATATCTATGCTTCGTTTACTTGCGGGGCAACCATTGTATTACCAGAGGCTGGTGAAGAAAAAGACGCGATTCGTTGGAATCAATTGGTTGAGAAGCACCGTATTACTATTTGGCAGTCAGTTCCGGCATTGATGGAAATGTTGTTGTCTTGTATGCAGGGTGAAAAACTCAAATCTCTACGCTTAGTTTGCCAAGGGGGGGATTACGTTAAACCTAAAACGATTGATGAACTTAGAGCGCTGGAGCAAGATATTCGCCTTGTCTCAATTGGTGGTCCTACCGAAACCACGATATGGAGTATCTGGCACTTTGTCACTGACGAAGACAAATCGGTTATTCCTTATGGCAGGCCTTTCCCTGCAAATCAGTACTTTATTATGGATGGATTAGGTAAACATGTTCCACAAGGAGTAGCAGGTCGGATCATGACAGTAGGAGTAAACCTTGCGTCAGGGTATTTAGCTGATGGAGAGCTTACACAAACTGATTTTGTGACGATAATTGATGATCTAGGTAGTGAGGTCAGAGCGTTTAGAACCGGCGATCTAGGCTATTATCGTGAAGATGGCACCATTATTTTTGCTGGTCGGGTTAATGGCTATGTGAAGGTTAGGGGCGTCCGTGTGTCGTTACCCGATATTGAGAAAGAGTTAAATCGTTGCTCACTGATTGAGCAAGTTTTGATTGTCGACTATACGGAACGTAATGGAGACGTAGCGTTAGGTGCAATCTATAAAGTGGCGGATGGCCAAGTCGCTAATGCTGCTGCTATACGTGATTTTGCACAGCAATGCTTACCAAACTCCCATGTACCTTCTCAGTTACTTGAATTAGAGAAACTGCCTCTCTCTCGAAATGGAAAGTTTGACCGGATTCAAGCGCGAGAAGAGTTGGTTCTCTCAATGACTCAGACGGTGAGCTCTCTACAACTCGCTTCAGCTTCTGTTACTCAGAACAACGCTAAAACGACGTTAACGACATCAGAATTTGGGTCGATTATCGAAGCTTATGAGCAAGTGACGGGAAAACAATTAGAAGGTTTTAGCGAGGAGAGTGCGTTTCTGTCGCTGGGTTTAAAGCCATCTCACCTAAAAGGTGTTGCAGAGAAACTGAGTAAAACGTTTGAGCGTAAGGTGTTTACACGCAAGTTGATTAAATGTCGGAACGCAAAAGAGGTTGCCGACGAGATTTTATAATCACTTTAATAACCCTCACAGAGAAAGCCGAGCGAATAAAGTTCGGCTATTTTATTTAATTGGAGGGTGTTTTGTCGTGTTAGCCCGCTAAGTTAATTTTTGTTGGTCACGAAATGCAAAGGTTACTACATGTCGATTTAACGGTGCGATGTACGTTAGTTGGGTTGTTTAAGTTACATACTTATCAATTACTTAAAGCGAAATTATGTTAATGTATCCGCTAGCGAAAACCGGATTTATCTTGATTGTTCTATATGAATATAGTTAGCATATGCTTAATGGCTTAATGGCTTAATGGCTTAATGGCTTAATGGCTTAATGGCTTAATTCAGAAAAGTTATTCAGACTCAAACTCCCAGTAGCAAGACCATTTAATTCACTAAACGCAGACTAAATGAAGTGTAAATAGTAAATGAGAATCAATATAATTTTTAAAATCATTGTTATTTTTTTGATTTCAGCTTCGGCTTCTGTTTTCGCAGAAACCGAAATGACATCTCAAAATACTTATCCCAAGACTTTCGTTAATGCGGATGGCTCACAGACAGTGATCCCATCTAAACCAACTCGAATCCTTTCTACCTCGGTGACGATTAGTGGGACGCTACTGGCGATTGATGCTCCTTTAGCCGCAACAGCACTCACTTATGAAGGGAAGTTTTTTAGTCAATGGGCAGATATTGCTGAACAGAGAAGCGTGAAAAAGGCATGGCCTGCCGGCAGCGTTGATTTAGAGTCTGCCTATATCTATGAACCTGATTTGATTGTTGTAGCATGGCGCGGTGGTGATTCGGCGAGAGATCAAATAGCTGAATTTAAGCAAATAGCACCAACCATTATTTTGGATTACACCGCACAATCATGGCAAGACTTGGCTTTGAGGCTTGGACAGGCGACAGGGTTAGAAGAGCAAGCCCAACAAAAAATTAGCCAGTTTGAGTTGTTCGTTAACCAGAGTAAAAACAAACTACAGATACCAGAAGGCGAAACCAATATTGTGGCGTATTTTGGACCTGGAGCAACCAATGCTATCGCATTAGAGGACGGCGTTCATGCGGACTTGCTTACTGACCTCGGTTTCAAAATGGAAGTGCAAAATCGTCAATGGCATGACAACACCGTGCCTTTATCAGACTTTATGCGCGTCCACTTTGAACTGCTGACTCAACTTAAAGCTGATACGACATTTTTGCTAGAAGCGAGTGATGACAGCGCTAATCGATTCATGCATGACCCAATCTTGATCAACCTTCCGTCCGTCCAGAATAAACAAGTCTTTGGCCTAGGTGAGAATTCATTTCGTATCGATATGTATAGTGCCACTGAAATCGTTAATGACATTGTTCAGCTTTTTGAACGAGATACAAATGCAGGCTAATGCCAATGGAAAATGGGTAAAGGATGTCCGTGATGACAAGTATTACTGGTCCTGCAGAAGCATTTGAACAGATAAGAAATGGACAACGACGACGATGGTTGATGGCGGGATTCGTGTTGTTATTTTTTACCTCGTGTTTTAGCCTATTTATCGGCACGCATTACATATCGCCGGTAGTGACTTTGGATGCGATTTTTTCTTTTGATCCAACCAACAGTGATCATCTATTGGTTGTCCATCTTCGAATTCCACGCACCTTGTTAGCTTTAGTTGTTGGCGGTGCGCTTGGTGTTGCAGGCGTTATCATGCAAGGCTTAACTCGTAACCCATTAGCAGACCCTGGGATACTCGGTGTCAATGCGGGGGCGACAGTTGCTATAGTCTCAGCGATAGCCTTTCTGGGCATCCATGATATGGCCTATGTGATGTGGTTTGGTTTACTTGGGGCGACTGTTTCCGGAGCGGGTGTGTTTGCCCTTGCTGGGGTAAATAAAGGGGTTAACCCTGTAAGAGTTGTATTGGCGGGAACAGCTTTGTCGGTTGTGTTGCTTGCACTGACTCATATGATCACAATAAACAGCAATGAAATGGTGTTTGAACAATATAGACATTGGGCTGTGGGGTCATTTCAAGGGCGAGGTTACGATGTCTTGATCCCGGCTTCCATGTTAATAGCCATTGGATTAGTAATCGCATTTTCATTAAGTAAAGCCTTAGATACTGTCTCGTTAGGGGACGATATTGGTCACGCCTTAGGTGTTAACCCGATCAAAATATGGTGTTTTGCTTCTATTGCTATTGTGGTTTTAGCGGGGACTTCTACTGCGGCTGCTGGTCCTATCAGCTTTGTTGGTCTTACTGCCCCTCATATTGCAAGGATGGCGGCGGGGCCGGATCATAAATGGTTGATGCCTTTCTCTTTACTGATTGCATCCATTCTGGCGGTTGTCGCCGATGTGCTAGGCCGGATCGTCGGGTATCCCAATGAGATCAGTGTAGGCATTATGATTGCTCTAATCGGCGGGCCATTCTTTGTATTCTTAGTGAAACGTTGGAAGATATCTCCCCTATGATGATTGAGCCTTACACTCTTCAAAATTCTGGCTCGGGAAGTGTTGTACGCTTCGGTCAGTTTTCTTTCTGTTATCAACCGTCTCATATACTTGTCGCTTTGATTTTGTTGATATCAGTTTGCGCTATTGCAACTTATTCCATGACATTGGGTAAGTTTAATATCTCGTTGCCTCAAGTGGCCGATATCATTCTTGGGGTTGGAGAGGGGGGCGTAAAAGATCGAATAATTCTTAACATAAGACTACCTAAGGTTCTTACTGCGGTCTTTGTTGGGGCTGCGTTAGGCATTTCTGGTGCGGTATTTCAATCGGTATCAAGAAATGCTCTTGGTTCTCCAGATGTCATTGGCTTCACTACGGGGGCTGCGACCGGTGCAATTGCTCAAATAGTTTTGTTTGAGCAAGGGGCAATAGAAGTTGCAATCGCGGCGATAGTCGGCGGAGTAATCACGGCCGTTATCGTTTACTTGCTCGCGGTAAAAGCAGGAGTGGTTGGAGGGTATCGCTTAATACTCACTGGTATTGGGATCGGGTCCATTTTGAGTGCGCTGAACAGCCTGATGCTAGTTAAGGGTAATTTGGACAATGCCATTTTGGCTAATCTATGGCTTGCAGGATCACTGCATGCTAGGACATGGACACATGTTTATCCTGTACTTATAGGGGTATTTCTCCTCCTCCCTTTTATGATGATACTAAAGCGTGCGCTTGCCATGATAGAGATGGGGGATGACATCGCAACTCAGCTGGGTATCCGAGTAGAGCGAGTCCGTCTTTCTATGATTTTCTTTGCTGTGGTCTTAGCCGCATTCGCGACAGGAGCTGCTGGGCCTATTGCCTTTATTGCCCTTGCTGCTCCTCAATTAGTTGGTCGATTGAGAAAGTCGCGAGCATTATCCTTGTTCTCCTCAGCTCTTATGGGCGCGTTGTTGGTCTTAACTGCGGACGTTTTAATTCAATGGTTGCCTTTTCAAGTAAGCGTGCCCATAGGCAGGATGACGGGTATTGTTGGTGGCATATATTTAATTTGGCTATTGACCCGATCTCGCCAGTTTTAAGCATAGGTACACATACCTCAACTAATGTAAATGAGAATGCTTTACATTAAGTTTTATTGGGAATAAAGTAAGCCACTGATTTTAATAAGCGTAGAGCTTAGAGCCTCCCCCAGAATACTTGTACTTTAAAGGCAGCTTTAGCTTCAAAAAGGACAGTTCTGAATTCTTTCAGACAGGAGAAAGGAACATGATATTTAACTCGCATCACTCGAAGGAAAAGAGTGGATTTGGCAACGCAGTGACAGATTTTGAAGAACGAGTTTGGATGCACCATCAGCAGCATGATGATTCTGCTCAATACTCAGCTGCGTACCGTCTAACCGGGGAAGTCAACATTGGTCGATTGGTTTCTTCGTTGAGTAAACTTTCTCAATTCGTGCCATCTCTTAATGTTTGTTATCAATTTGATGAGAATGCAGGTTTAGTTAAATTTCAAGATAATGCGTTTTCTCAATCGATTCATATTGAAGCTGTTGATTCGGTTCAAGACGCAATTTCTCACCTGCAAGCTAATCAATCAATCCCTATAGCGCTGGAATCTCAGTCAGGAATCCAATTTACCGTTTACATTTGCGCAGAGCAAGATGTGGTGTTGGGTGTTGTTTCTCACCAAATCCTGAGTGGTGAAGTGTGCTGGAAAGAAATATTCGAAGTTGTGAGTGCTTTATATAATCATGGCCTTTGCACCGTAGGTCAGAAAAAGCAGCCCAAAAATATGGGCGGCTTCACGCCTATTCAAAAGTTTGAAGCTCTTTCGACATCTTGTTTGCCTTGGATTAAGCGTTCTACACGGGATATTGACTTAGTACAAACCGGTGTTAGTGAAAATGTTTGTTCGTATTTACAAGCATCAGTACCACGTAAGTTTACGACTTCTATTCAAAGAGAGATCTTCGAGAACCGCCTTGGTAGGACGATGAACGAAGTAGAAATCCTCTCAGCTACTGCGGTGCTGTTCGCTCGTTACATCACCGAGTCTAATGATCTCGATAGTCTTGATGTGTTCATGCCGGTTGATATCAGTCAGAAAAATCGAGAAATTAATGGCGCGATGATTGAGACTGGTTTGACTTATCTCTGTTTAGGGCAGCCAATTTCAGACTTAGGCCAAGCTGTTGGCGACCTTACTATGAGGCTAACCGCTGCTCAGTCTCAGACCATCGAGTCAACAGAGTTTTCTCAATCAGCAGCTTTAGTGACTTGGCTTGTAGATCCGTCTGACTATTTGTCACTTGACGATGTAGAGGCTGTGAAATTACCGACCGCACCGCTTCATCCGAAGTTTGAAATCTCTCTTGCGGTTGGCTTTAACCGACAAGGTGCCCTGTCATTTGAGTTAGTTACGGGGGCAACGGTTTCTCCTCACTTAGGTGCGTTTCTATTTGAGCAATTTGTTGCCTACATTGATGGCCAAAAAGTCACTAAACCTGCATTGGCAAAGCAGGATGTAAAAGCAGCACCGTTGGTGAATGAAAGTGCCGAGCCAGTTTCAATTTTTGAAAAGGCAATACTCGCTGAATTTAGAGATGCACTTTCTATAGAAAGCATGAACAAAGACGATGACTTCTTTGATTTTGGTGGTCATTCGCTTATTGGTACTCGAGTCATTGGTCGCTTGTTGAAGGACCATGGGATTGAAGTGAGCATTGAAGACTTATTCACCTACCGAACTGCGACTGAACTGGCTAAGCGCGCTAAGCCAATAAATCCCACGGTTATGCCGGCATCAGTTGAAGCATCAAGTCCCGTTTCTGAGATAAATTCTACTGCCGAACTCATTTTGGCTGAGTTTAAAGAGGCTTTAGCTTCGGATACGATGACAGCAACGGACGATTTCTTTGACTTCGGAGGGCACTCATTGATTGCAACTCGAGTTATTGGTCGATTACTGACTCACCATGGTATTGAAATCAGCATTAATGATCTTTTTGGCAACCCGACGGCTCAATCGCTTGCCGAACAAGCTGTGCCGAAAAGTACCGAGTTTCTTGAGTCTTCGGCATCTATTACCGATGTTGGTTCTACGCTTGCTCCATTGTCACTCGCTCAGAATTCTCTGTGGAAGGCGATTCCAAAATACGCCAAATTTGGACTCAATACGATTTTTAACTTGCCGTTTGTTTTACGCTTTTTCGATGAATTGGATGAAGTGGCTTTTGGGGAAGCTTGCCGCGATATTCTAGTTCGTCATGCCACTCTAAGAAGCCATTTTTATGAACATAATGGTAATCCATGCCAACAAGTGGTTGATGTCAGTAACATCGGCAATTACAAATGGTTTTGGACTTCAGATGAATGTGAAATCGAAGATAGGGATGAGTTTCTTAAACAGGAGGCAATCCATCCCTTTGATTTAGAGAAGGAGTTCCCTCTTCGAGTAAGATTCATCCGTTGCAAGGATACGGGGCAGCAGTTCTTGTCCTTCTTGTTCCACCATATTGTTCAAGATGAATGGTCAGTGAATTTGATGATGGATGAGCTTAATTTAGCTTATAAACTGCGCGTTCAAGGTCAATCACCGGAATGGAGACATGAAGCTCTTCCAATGCACGAGTATGCTCGTATGCAGAGAGGTTCTGGAACACATCAGAAGCACCTCGATTATTGGTTGGATAATCTAAAAGATGTGCCGTGGTCTACCCCTATATTCCCTAAGAGTCACCCTTTATCAGAGAAGGCTGATCCTCAAGGGGCTAAAGGTGGTTGGGTTATCGTTGAAATTGAAGATAACGTAAGGGATGGGTTATATGCACTTGCTAAGCAGCAAAGCGCATCGCTATTCAATGTTGTTTATGCATCTATTGCAGCGGCACTCAATGTTGTTGGTGCACCCAATAAGCTCATAGTAGGAACCTCGGCTTCGGGCCGACAAGACGTTGAGTATTATGACACGATAGGTTACTTCACCACCGTAGTGGCGCATTTAGTGAATTTTGAACGCGTCCGTACGGTGGCTGAACTGGTAGCCCAAGTGAAACATACGATTAATGATTCTATGCCATATGGCGATATTCCTATCGACCTTATTGAAGAAGGTTTGGTTGGGGGGGATCCCGATGTGGATGGGCACATGTTCGAAGTTTTTATTCAACTTCACGCCAAAAGTAAATTTAGTGGTGCTTTCGAATTGTCTAATGGTGACAAAATCAACTTCCAGCAGGTTGATTCAGATCGAAGCGAATCTGGTTTAGGACTTCAGTTCGAAGTGTTAGAAGAAACCGTCAATGATGAGCAGGTGCTACGTGTAATGATGAGCTACCTTACTGAAAACTACAGTCAAGCTCAGGTTGATCTTCTGTGTGACACACTAAGAGCTCTGTTTGCAGAATTTGCTTTGAGCTCAAAGGGGGAGCAGTTGCTCGAAGCAATTAAAGACAGCGTGGTTGAACCCGCAATGTTATAAAACCGTAGGTAGATTACTCGTCCAAGAAACCATGCGTAACCTTGAGCAGTATCAAGTCTATTCTTGATGCTGCGCTTTCCCAAGTAACTGAATAGCTAGAGCTATTGAGTGAAGCAATCAAACAGCTAATTGGCTAAATAAGCAAATAGCTAAAGGTTACTTAGGGGATATTGTTTAACTTAAATGAATCAGAAGTTTATGAGCCTATCGACACCGGTTAAATCCAACATTACCTCTCGACTAAACGGAAATAACCTTAAACTTGCATACGAGAATCGCGTTATTTGTGAAAATCTCGAACTTCATATTCCTGAAGGTAAATTTACGGTCATTGTCGGACCCAACGGGTGCGGAAAGTCTACTTTATTGAGAAGCTTGTGCCGCTTGTTGAAACCTTCTCAAGGTAAAATTTGTCTTGATGGTCAGAATATTCAAAAGGTGCCAGCTAAAGAGTTGGCGAGAGAGTTAGGGTTACTGCCGCAAAGCTCACAAGCTCCTGAAGGGATTCGAGTCGTTGATTTAGTGGCAAGAGGTCGTTACCCGCATCAAAAGCTGTTTAAGCAGTGGAGCTTAGATGATCAAGAGGCGGTCTTTCAAGCGATGGAAGATACTGGTGTCACCGATTTGGCCGAGAGGCAGGTCGATGAACTCTCTGGAGGTCAGAAACAACGAGTTTGGATCGCCATGGTATTAGCGCAAAAGACACCGATAGTATTACTT
Source organism: Vibrio sp. NC2 (assembly GCF_025195005.1). NCBI lineage: Bacteria > Pseudomonadati > Pseudomonadota > Gammaproteobacteria > Vibrionales > Vibrionaceae > Vibrio > Vibrio sp. NC2. Next base: position 64,900 of record NZ_JANVFC010000006.1, on the reverse strand, counting down.
GATGAGCCAACAACTTATTTGGACGTCGCACACCAGATCGATTTGTTGGAGTTGTTCCGTAGCCTCAATAGAGAAAAAAAACATACTATCGTTGCCGTGCTGCATGATTTGAATCAAGCCTGTCGTTACGCGGATCACCTGATTGCATTTGCTGGTGGAGAAATTGTCGCGCAAGGCGAACCTAAGTCTTTAATTGACGCCAAACTCGTTAAGCAAGTATTTGGCTTAGATAGCGTTATTATTGATGATCCTGTAAGTCATACTCCATTGATTGTGCCTCTGGGGAAGTAACTCGTATGACTTTTTTGTCAGGTTTGCAATTGCTCACCTTTGGCTCGCAAAATATTAAGGTTTGGCAGTACCACTTTGAACGACAAAGGTATACAGATTGCCTTTTTCAAGAACTTGACGTCGCGTTGCCAAATGAAATGAAGCGTGCAGTAACTAAACGAAAAGCAGAGTTTATTGCCGGTCGCAGGGCGGCATTGCACGCATTACGCATTGAAGGGTGTGATTGCCTCGAAGTGCCCATCGGTGAACACCGATCACCGGTTTGGCCCGAGGGTTGGATTGGAAGCATTTCTCATACCGATGATCTAGCGGTAGCGACGGTCAGTTCATTAAGTGACGTGAGCCTTGTTGGTTTGGATGTTGAAGAGCTCATCAACGAAAACCAGGTTATGTCACTCATGCCTATGTTTGTTAGCCCTCAAGAAATAAAGCACTTAGCCAGGACTCACCTTCCCATCCAATGGTTTGTCACCTTAGTGTTCTCTGCTAAGGAAAGTATTTTTAAAGCCATCTACCCCCATGTTAAGACTTACTTAGAGTTCAGCGACTCAAAGCTAATGAGTGTTGATATGGATAAAGGCGAGGCACATTTTAAACTGTGTGAGCGCGGAGAAAAGGCGTTTGGCGAAGCACTAAATCTATGTGTGTATTTCTTTTTTAAGCAAGGTAAAGTTTATACATTGGTACGCGAACCTCGCCAAGCTTGATTAACTCCAGAAATTGTTTGTAGATATTTCTAAGTCTTTTTGTACCTAAATGTGGACTATTGGCATTATTTTGGGCTCATGTGCCTTTTTCTTAAGATACATCTTGTTGATATCATTTATTTTTTCTAGCATGTAACTAAGAGAAATGGATTAGAGGCTCTAATGATAATCTGGTTACAACTCAAACGTTGGGTCAAAGCGAATATCTTTGTTTTGAATGGTAAAAACCTACTGTTTACTTTCCTCGGCTACGTGTTTTTATCGTGGTCGACATTGTATTTAGCGGGTGAAACGGACTTAACCAACTCGTTTACTACATTTGCATACTATTTAGTCGTGACGGCTTCTACGGTTGGTTATGGCGATTTGTCACCGACGACGGAAGCGGGGCGATGGATTGTTATTTTGTTTGTTATCCCTGGAGGGCTCAGCCTTTTCGCTGCTTTACTGGGTAAGGTGGCAACAGAAGGTGTTGAATATTGGCGAGCGGGCTTGTTAGGTAAAAGGAGAGTTAGAGTGGAAAACCACATTTTGATGTTGGGGTGGAATGAACAAAGAACTATTCACCTCATCCGCATGCTGCAACACGAAGAAACGGGTAAGCGACCAATCGTATTATGTACTCGTTCAGATATCGAAAACCCGTTACCCGGTGAAATCAATTTCGTCAAAGTAAACAGCTACACCGATGGAAAAGAGATGGAGAAAACGGGTATTGAGTCTGCGAGTTGCATCCTGATTGATAACCCAGAAGACGACATCACCCTGTCTGCAGCACTTTACTGTGCTAACCGAAATCCGAAAGCTCACTTACTGGTTTATTTTAAAGATGAAGCGCTGAGCGACCTGCTACACAAACATTGTCCAAACTCTGAATGTATTCCGGCTGTGGGTGCAGAGATGCTAGCAAAGGCTGCGGTAGACCCAGGTTCAAGTGCGCTTCATCAAGAGCTATTGAGCTCAACAAGAGGTATGACACAGTATTCAACGTATTTCCCTGAAGACGCCGACCCTGTCACCGTCGCGCCTATTTTCTCTGTGTTTAAAGAGAAGTACAAAGCAACGCTGATCGCGATTGATACGGGGGGGGGTATTGAACTTAACCCAGAACTAGACCAAGTTATCAGCAGCGGTACTAAACTATTTTATATCGCCGACGAGCGAATTGATGACTTCGATTGGAAAGGCTTCTAGATCTACTATTTTAATCTCGTCCAAAAACGAAAAAAGGCCTCATTGTGAGGCCTTTTGGGTATGTATAAAGCTAACTTTTATTGAGCTTCAGCCAGGGCAATACCACGCTGCGTTAATCCGCAAAGCATTACAGGAACAGCGTTAAAGATCTCTTCGAATTGCTCTAGGCCTTCGATGCCTTGCTCTGCAAGTGTCGCAATTGACGTTTCTGGATCGTAAAGCATGCTCAGTGAAAGCAACACACCGCCTACGAGTGCGTTGTCTTCGCTCTCTTCAGGCATCAATGTTTCCCAGTCATCACGGGCGATCTGCCAGCCTTGAAGTAAGCCTTCACAGAAATCGCGAGCAGCGGTATTCACCACTTCTGCATCATCCAATTGGCAAGCTTCAGGCCAAACCCACGTTCCTTCAATTAGTTCAGGACGTGTTTTATTCCAAAGCGTGATGATAACTTCAATGTAGCTCTCTAGCTGCTCACCATCCGTAAAAGGCGCGACTTCTTCGCCACCCCATAAGAACGGTAGCCACTCATGAGGGGTTAACACATTAGGTGCCGCTGCCATTGCAGTGACAAAGCCCATTGTTTTGTGTTCTGTGATTAGCTTTCCTTCCAACTCTGGAAGCGCAAGAATATCTTGTAAAGTCAAAGTGAGGTACCGTAAAAGGGAACATATTTGCGCTTATAGTACCAATGAACTTGTGCCAATCAAGCTTCAATCTAAAAAGGCTTGATGTCATGGATGATAAACACTAGGTTTAACAGAAAAGAAAACAATAAAAGAATTATGCAGATACGGTCGTCTTTAAAGAAAAAAAGTATGGTAGCGCTTGGGTTATACCTTGCGATGTTTATTGCCATTGTCGGTAGTGTGACGTATTACGTCGTAGAATCCCCTGTGCGCGCCAAATTACAACAAAACCTCGACTTGCGTACGCAACTTTTATCCGCATTGATTACAGAGCCGCTCAGCAGCTCTCAAGGTTTTGTAGACAGTCTCGTTGGGTTTGCGCAAGCGCATCGTAACGGTGATGATGTTATTCCGCTCTTTAAATTCATGTTGGCGGCGAGCGACGATACGATCGTCAGTGCTGGAATTTGGCCTGAACCTTATGCGCTTGACCCTAAAAAGCTTCTTAACAGCCACTTTTTCAATAAAGCCGACGATGGAAAAATTGATCAGCTGTTTTCTTATAACAATCCTAAAAATACCCCTTATCAAGAAGAGTATTGGTACACCTCTGTAGTAAACAAAGAACAAGGAACGATCTCTTGGAGCGATGTCTATATCGACCCATACACACACGTTCGAATGATTACGGCGTCTTCCCCTTATTATTACGACGGCATTTTTGCAGGTGTTGCCACGGTGGATCTCTCGCTCGAAGAGCTGCTTGGCTTTATTAAGAACCATGCCGAAGAATACAATCTTGGCATTATGCTCAGAGATAAACTCAATCAAGTGTTAGTTTCGCATAACTTCAATCTCGTTGAAGGGATCTACATCAGTAGCAATCAATTTGGTGATTTCGGTTGGCAAGTGGATGTAGTTAATTCTAAGTCACGTGTAGCAGACGAAGTATTTCGTCAGGTGATGAGTATTGAGGGCGGTATTGTTCCGCTATTGCTACTTTGTGTGATGGCGGGCTATTACTTATTGAACCGTTATTTGATTAGTCCAATTACAACGATTGCCGCGCAGGTTGATAGCTCCAAAGCGGGCGAAATCATTGATGTGGATTACTCGAGTGATGATGAAATCGGCCATTTGATTAAAACGTTCAACGAAAAGACCATTTATCTTGAAGCGGAAAAGGTTAAAGCTCAGGCATCCACCAATGCAAAAACCGCTTTCCTTGCGACCCTGTCACATGAAATTCGTACCCCTATGAATGGGGTATTGGGTACTGCTCAGATCCTATTAAAAACGCCTCTAAATTCTGAACAAGAGAAGCATCTTAAGAGTTTGTATGAGTCTGGTGATCACATGATGACCTTACTTAACGAAATCTTAGACTTTTCGAAGATCGAGCAGGGAAGGCTGGATCTTGATGAGACTCGCTTCCCACTCGATTCGATCATCGGCAGTATCAACAGTGTCTACTTCACACTCTCTTCAGAGAAAGGACTTCAATTCAAAGTCTACTCTGAGGTGCCTTCGGGTCGTTGGTACTTCTCAGATAAAGCACGTCTACGACAAATCTTGTTTAATCTTTTGAACAACGCGGTGAAGTTTACGTCCAGAGGCTTTGTCGAGGTGTACTTGAAAGAAGTCATAGAGGGGAGTGACACCTATCTTAGTATTCGAGTTCGCGACACCGGAATTGGTATTTCTAAGGAAGCTCAAAAGCGTATTTTCAAACCTTTCGAACAAGCGGAGTCTTCCACAACAAGGCGTTTTGGCGGTACAGGCCTTGGCTTAGCGATAGTGAAGAAAATTGCCCAACTCATGGATGGCAGTATTACCGTCACCAGTGAAGAAGGGATAGGCACGAGCTTTGATGTTCGCTTGAAGATTCAGCCATGCCAGCCTGGCGAGATAGAGAGCTTGCCACATAAGAAGTTGGACTACTCAGGCTTAAAAGTATTGATTGTCGAGGATAACCGAACGAATACGGTGATCATTGAAACCTTCATGAGCAGCAAAGGTTTCACTTGTAAGAGCGTCGAAAATGGTGAACTTGCAATACAAGCTGTGGTTGCCGAGCGCTTTGATTTGGTACTCATGGATAACCATATGCCTGTGATGGATGGCGTTGAATCAACCACTGCGATTCGTGCTTTGATAGGTGATGTGTCATCGGTACTGGTATTTGGTTGTACGGCTGATGTCTTTAAAGAGACTCGCGAACGTATGCTAGGGGCGGGTGTGGACTACATTATCGCTAAGCCGATTGATGAGCGTGAACTGGATGACGCCTTGTTCCGTTATTCAAATAAGCTATACCAATACCATGAAGTAAAAGCGGATGCTCTCGAAAGCCAAGATGTAAAAAAACACGACTCGAAAAGTAAAAGCGAGTCACTGCCTAAACCTGATCTGCGAAATAAAGATAACACCGAAGAGCTATTGGTGACGCTGTATGTGGCGCTAGAAGACAACAACCTAGAACTGATTCAATTTGCACTAGAGAGTCTACGTGTCCACGTTGAACCTATGAACAACGCTGAACTTACTGAACAAGTCGATAAAGCGCTAGAGCAGGTTTCTTTAGGATCACCACCTACACAAGATGTCATTAATATCATTACCGTAAATCTACCGATGGCTTAAATGTTGTTTAATTACGGTAAGTAAATGACGAATTGTCTAATATTTGACCTTGGTTTGATTTTTTGGTGGAAGCTACTGCTTTTGAATAGGTTTTTGGTTGTTAATTTACAACTTGATTTTTAATTTGGAATGTATGACTGCTAATCTTATGATTTAATAGCGACATTATCTGGTAGGGTGTAAATGCACCTTGTTTATATGTTACTAATTCACTCAATAGGCAGTGATATATTTTAGGTTTTGCGTCGATGAAGTCTCGTGGTCCATTTTGTATTCGAAACGCAGCTGCGGATACATTTGCTATGGTCGTTTTCTGTTTTATTTCAGGCATGATCGTAGAAGTGTTTATTTCTGGTATGACATTTGAGCAGTCTCTCGCTTCTCGAACGTTATCTATCCCAGTGAACATTGCTATTGCTTGGCCTTATGGTCTTTTTCGTGATTGGTTTTTACGTAATGGTGCAAAGTTTTCACAAAGTTCGTTGATGAAGAATATTTCTGACCTTTTAGCTTACGTGTTGTTCCAGTCGCCTGTGTATGCCGGTATTTTATTGGCGGTGGGTGCTTCAAGCGACCAGATCGTTACGGCTGTAACCAGTAATGCGGTTATCTCGTGTGGTATGGGGGTACTTTATGGCTACTTCCTAGATATGTGCCGTAAATGGTTTCGAGTTCCGGGCTACTATCAACAAGCTTAAGAAAAGCAACAAGCGTAAGTGCAGCGAAAGAATGAAATTTGGTTTGTTTTTGATCTAATGAGTTAATTTGTAATCGAACAAACTGAAAAAGGCACTTTTTTTGACAAAGCCCCTTGACCAAAGCAAGCAGAATCAATAAAGTAGCGCCTCGTTGAGTGACAAGCTCAACACACAATTTGTGGAAGGATGGCTGAGTGGCTTAAGGCGCTCGCCTGGAAAGCGAGTATACGTTTATAGCGTATCTGGGGTTCAAATCCCCATCCTTCCACCACTATTCAAAACCCTAGCAGAAATGCTGGGGTTTTCTCGTTTTAGAGCCCCTATATTTCACGTCATCTACATCCATCCCTAGTATCAGTTCCTTTAATCATTTCTTTATAGTTATTTCCTCTATTAATGGCGTCGCAGACTGAACCATATTTGGTGTTTTTATCATCGATAAACGCTTGATCTTTTGGTATGAATCTAGATTATTAATAGTACGAAATATTATTAATAATCTAACTATTAGGAATTCATTACCCCATGACAGAAACCCTAGTTTCTCCAATGCTCTCTTTTACTATCGCGATTTCGTTACTGTTTATCGGTAAAGGTTTGATTGAACGATCTGAAGTATTAAGAAAGTATTCACTACCAGAGCCTGTGATTGGTGGCTTTGTTTGTGCTGCGACCGTAGCGGCGCTTTACTATATTTTTGAAATCCAAATCACCTTTAGCCTAGATGTAAGAGACTTTTTACTTCTCTACTTTTTTGCTGGTATCGGACTCCAAGCGGATATTAAGACACTGATTAAGGGTGGGCGACCGTTGTTCATTCTATTGTTTCTTGCTGCCGTCTTTATCGTTCTGCAAAACGTGGTAGGGATGGCAGTAGCTTCTGGCTTTGGAATGGATCCTAAAGCTGGTTTGTTATCGGGCTCTGTTAGCTTAATCGGTGGCGTAGGTACAACGTTAGCGTGGGCGCCAACGTTTGTGGAAGAGTTTGGTATCGCTAACGCGCTAGAGCTAGGTGTGGCGTCAAATACGGTTGGTTTGATAGCGGCGTGTGTGATTGGTGGTCCAATTGCCAACTACCTACTAAACAAGCACAAAGTGAGTCCATCCAATGAAGAAGAAGTGACAGTTGGTGCATACCAAGAAAGTGAAACTCGCACTGAATTGAGCCATTACGGTGTCTTGTGGGCGTGGTTGATTCTCAACTTAACACTGATGCTCGGTTACAGCTTGAGCGAAGTTATCGATTCGATGGGCTTAAAACTGCCGTTATTCGTAAGCTGCTTAATTGCCGGTATCCTCATAGGAAATATTGGTCGAGCATTGTTCAAGAAGCGCCGTACACAAGAGAAAATTGCTCAAGGCCGCAAAGGCTTAGCGATGATCTCTGACATCTGTTTAGGTATGTTCTTGACCATGGCCTTGATGGGGCTGCGTATCTGGGATCTCGATGGACTGTTTGGCTATATCTCTGTTGTCATGAGTATCCAGATCCTGCTTTCACTGCTGTTTACGATATTCGTCGTTTATTACCTAATGGGGCGAAACTATGATTCTGTGGTGATATGTTCAGGCTTCGGTGGTATCACCCTTGGCTCGACAGCAACTGCAATTGTTAATATGACCGCGGTAACTCACCGCTATGGCGCAAGCCCACAAGCGTTTATTGTGGTGCCATTAGTGTGTGGATTCTTTGTTGATTTGATTAATGCGTTGGTGATTAGCTTTTTTGTTGGGATGTAGTGACTTCCTAGTACTTTCTTGTCATTAACTAGAGACAACTCTCAGTAGCTTGCTCGATTGAGTGAGCTCTTTGATTCTTGGGTGACTAGCTCGAAAATACGCCATATTTTTCTATCAATCTGTATCTTTTGTCTACTAATTTTTGAGAATATCGTATTTATTAAACCTTATATTTTCATGCTGACCGCTTCTTCCTCTCTATTCTTTTTTGTAGTTGTAATATTATAAATAAGGTTGACTTTTCGTGAGGAAAATCTCTTACGATCATATTTATAATATCTTCGATTTTTGTTTTTTATTCTAAATTAATTAAAAACTTTGATTGTTTTCAGTGTAAATAATAAACACAAATTAAGCTTTTAGTATAAAAATTTCAATTAGTTTATTGTTATGGTTTCTTTGTGATGGGCGTTGAAATAGTTTATTTTTCAACCGTACATCTACTTATTATGATTTTTATCACACTTATAAAAAATATAATAAATTAAATTTTACGGTTTTTTTTGTTTTCTGATTAAAAGATTAAGTCAATTTAAACAGTTGGTTATATTGTTGCTTTTGTCATTTGCGTTTCTTGGTGAGTGTTAATTGAACAGAGAAAAAATTAACATCATAAATTTTTGATCGAAAATTAACCATTCTGCTGGTGTGGTAATTTGAATGTTATTAAATGAAGATATAACATGCCGGCAAATTTATTAGACCTTGATGCCATATGTTTACAAATATAAAAAAAATCCTTGTACTTTTTGTGTTTTTTGGGATCGCTTTTACCACTGGCTGTCAGTCAACTAAGCCAACTTGGTATTCGAAACCTCAAGCAGATACTAACGAGTATATCTATGCGGTGGCACAGGCAAGAACTCTGTCTCACGCAAAAAAAATTGCAGTGAACAATATTAATGAGAAGCTTTGGACTCAAGTTGAATCTTCTTTTTATATGCGTGAAACCGCGCGTGACACGAATGGTACCGGGTTTTCAAATAGCTTAGTAGACAACAAAGTAAATACGAAAACCGAATCATTGACCCTTAATGGTATTGAATATGTACAGATGGAAGAGAACGCTCTCGGGGCATTTGTCGAAGTTAAAATAAAGAAGAATTTAGTGACTCAGCAGTTAATACGTGAAATTCAAGATATTAACCGCAAAGCACAGAGAGAAATCGCAGCCCTAAAACATGAAGATAAACTGCTTTGGTGGCTGGATAACCGTAACGCACATCAAACGCAGCAGGATGCATCAGTGCGTATTGCGATGTTGTCGCCTTTAAACCCGACCTATCAAGCTGACATCAGTTCAATTGAACAACTGGTTGTTACTCATCAAAAAGTAAGCAGTGAGATCAATATTCGCCTTTCGTCTGATCGAGAGTCGAGCAAGGCCGTCCAGTTATTAGGCAACCAACTTTCTGTATTTAATATTGCCACATCGACATCTAAGAAAAAGAACCAAACACATATTCTGAAGGTGGATTCAGAGCGACGAAGAAATAAAGTAGGTGATGCATTTATTTCAACACTGGTTTCGAATATCAAAGTTGTCAACATGAATTCGAAAACAGTATCTCGCAGTGAAATTATTTCTACGGGTAATTCTGTCACTAATTACACATATGCCGACGAAGGGGCTGCTCGCCATTTCGATGAGCAAGTAAAAGAAAAAGGGATTTGGGCAGCGCTAGGTTTAATCAAATAGCAAACTCCAGATTCTAAAAAAATAAAATAAAACAAACATGTTCGGAGCGAATAAATGTTAAAGAAAACGTTAATGGCTAGCGCTGTACTGGCAACTTTGTCTGGTTGTGCGTCAGTGAGTGAAGTATGTACGCCTGATACACGCGTAGAAATCGAAGCCGCTGACATTCAGTTGCCTTCTTCAGACGATACTAAGGTGGTTGTTCTTCCAGTTGACCTTGAGTTCAAAAATTCGGCATCGAAAAAGATGCAGGCAGCAATGCGAAATGCATTAGAAACTCAAATCGATGAAACCGGTGCAAACCTTGTTGACCGTAAAATTGCCAACAAAGCAAAAAGCGAAATTAAACTAGCAGAGCAGAGTGGTCGCCTAAGCAGCAAAGGCGTTCCAATTGCTGATTATGCAATCATCACGGAAATTACCAGTGCCGACCTAAGCACGTCATTCAGTGAGCGTCGTACTTACGAGAATGATGAAGGTGAAACTAAGGTTGTTCCAGCGTCATGCAGTTATGATTTTGATGTAGAAGCGATTGCGAAAGTAGTGGCGTTACCAAGCATGGAAGTGATGAAGCGCATTAAACTTGAAGGCGATTTTTACTCGTCTTCAGAGACCAGCAATTCTCGTTGCCCGGTAAGTGAATCAGGTTACGGCGCAATGGCTGCGAAAGCGGCTGCAGAAGCCGTAGAGTATTCTACTGACTTGGGCAAAATGTTGGCGGCAAGTGCTCCGGTTTTAGAGATGCGCCAGTGTGCAGCTGGGACTCAAGTACGTGTTGCAATGGGCAAACAAAAGAAAATTAAACCGGGTACAGATATTCTGTTTTCAAATGCAATGAAATCGATGGAAGGCGAAACTGAAATTTTCCCAATCGGTGAAGGCTACGTTGTAAACAACGAAGTTAATGCGGTGACCGACAAGTACTCTTGGGTTGTGATTGACGAAGAAGTCTCACTAAAAATGAAAAAAGGCACGATGGGTAAAGTAGACGCATCAAGTCTTGAGTGCGATTTTTCTGATATTCCATGCCAACTTAAAAAAGCTGAAATGGCCGCTAAGGAAGTAATATAACCTATGAAAAAATTACTTATTGCTACATCGTTAGTGACGGTTCTAGCTGGCTGTCAGAGCAACAACGCGACTGTTAAGGAAACGCAAAACTTTGCGCCTTGTACCTTCCCTGATGCACCTACCGTATCGGCTCCGGGCTGGATCTGTGATGTGATTCCTACTGACATCGCTACTGCGGCTAAGGGATACGCGAAGAAAAGCGCTGCGGGTATGAGTGTTATGCGCAAGATTGCTGTAAATGATGCGCGTGTAAACCTTGCTGCTGAATTCGAAACTGACGTAAGCAACTTATTCCAAGCTGCGACAGAGGGCGTAACATCAACCTCTTCTGCTGAAGGTTTAACGTTAGTAACAGAAGAAGTTAAAGAGACGTTTGAAAATATCACTAAGTCCGTAGTGAACAAAACGCTCACAAATAGCCGTGTCATTGTAAGTCAAGCTAGCCCTACTGGTGGGTTGTACGTTCTAGTTGGCATGGACCAAGCGGCTTATGATGCGAACATGAATAAGGTTATCGACGAAGTCGGTGGTGAAGATTCTGCACTTTGGGATCAATTCAACAACGAGAAAGCAGCTACAGATCTTGCAGCGGCATTCGATGCTTTGAAAAAATAATCGTGGTATGACGATTAGTTAAAGTGAAAAGGCCGCCGATTGAGTGGCCTTTTGTTCTATGTATTTTAGGACGAGACAATGCAATCTCGGAGTTAGTTATGTATAAAACGATCACCAAAACAGGGTTAGCTATCGCAATCTCAGCAGCAATTAGTTTCCCTACGCTTGCGGTGTCAGATAACCAAAAACAGCAGTTAAACAATGCAGTGGTTAATGCCAGTCAATCCCAAGAAGAAAGGCTCAAAGAGTTCCATGCTTATGTAAATGCGTATTTGGATGAGTATGAACAATGGCGTGACGAATACACCAATCAGCTTGATGAACGTCGTACAGACCTTATTAAAGCGTGGGGTGAAGGGGAGGTTTCTTCTCAAACCACACAAGTTGAATACTCCCAAGGTGATCAAGTTAAAACCGCTGTGGATTATGAAAATAATACGGCGACCGTTTCTGTTTTAGTTGATAAAGACAGCAGTGCAGAAGAGATTGATGATCTTGTAAAGGGAATCCCGGTAGAAGTTGCAGGGCAAGTGGTAGAGCTATCAGACTTGAAAGCTCAAGACCACGAGGTTTTGTACTCTTGGGAAAAAGAGCAAGAAGAAAAGGACTTTGTAATCGAACAGACGCAAAGTCAAATGAATGAGCTTGATGTTCAAGCTGAGCGTCTTATTCAATCAAACACGGGCATTCCAGATTCATTCATTTATCAGCGTGCTCACAACAAAAAACTGGCACTCCTGAGCAAAGCGCAACAGCGTATTGCAGCACAAACTAAGCTGTACGATGAAATGCGTGCTAAACACGGAATTGAAGTAACACGACTAGAACCTCAGGTTGAAATCGTTGAACTGGTTGAAAAAGTAGAATCTCCTAAGGAAGTCGTGAAATCAGAGCCAGTTGCAGAACCAAAGCAACCTTCGAAAGTGGTTCAAATGACCGTAGAGGACGCAGCTGAAAAAGCACCTGAAACTCACGCTGTGAAACCTAAGCCTGTAGTGGAAGTGGCTGCTACGCCAGTGAAACCTAAAAAGGTGGTCACCTACAAAGTTAAACTTCCTGAAAACAGCTTAAAAGCGCGTGCAAGCAAGTACAGTTCTTTAGCTGAGAAAGAAAGTAAAAACTGGGAAATAGATGCAGCACTGATTATGGCAATTATGCATTCTGAATCCGCTTTTCGCCCTGATGCTAAATCACACGTACCGGCGTTTGGTTTGATGCAAGTGGTACCAACCAGTGCGGGGCATGACGTGAACAAACAAGTTCGCAATATCGATGCGCCAATGAAGGTTTCGGACTTGTATCAGCCTGTCATCAATGTTGAAACCGGTACCGCTTATTTGGATATCCTAAACAGTAAGTATCTGCGTAAGATTGAGAATGATGAAAGTCGTTTGTACTGTGTGATTGCGGCTTATAACACTGGCGCTGGTAACGTTGCCCGGGCATTCAACAAAGATCGCTCAACGAGTATCGGCAAAGCATCCAAAGTGATCAACAAAATGACTCCACAAGAGGTGTATAACCACCTAGTTGCGAAGTTGCCATACGATGAAACGAAAAATTACTTGAAGAAAGTGAACAGCCGTATTGCATTATATAAGTAAAGCTTTTTGAAGCACTTGCGAAAAGCATGTGCTTTAACTTTTTGAAGAGGTGAGATTAAATATGTTTAAGATTTTCGCTTTATTTTTCATCGCTATTGGTATTTACCTAGGCCTTAATTACAGCGACGAAATTGAAGATATCATGGATACCGATGCGTTTGAGCGAGTACAAGAGAAGGCTGAAGACGGTACAGATGCGTTAATGGACAAAATCGATGAGATCAAAGGCTAAAAATGTTTGAAGAGCAAAACAAGGATATTCAAAAAGATATTCAGGAAGAGTTACAAGAACTTCAAGATACCCAAGAGTCTTTGTTGGAAGAGCAGCAGAAGGGCGGGATAGCTCGCACTATTGGTCTAGTGTCGGTTATTTCCATTGCTTTGGGTGGCTTCAATGACAGTTTTGATGCGCTGGAGAAAATGTTTGATTTCGGCTTATCTCAAATGACAGACATTCCATCACATAGAAAGCTAGAGAGAATATATATTCGTTCATCCGCTGAAGCTTTGGATCAAACTTTTGGTGCGCCTGTCTATATCAAACGCGCTTCAACGAATGACGTCATTAAGTATTACCAAGACGATAACTTCATTCTTTCTGCAATTACCCGAGACAATGCGATCGTTGCTTATCTTGTTTTCCCAAATGAAGGCTTCGCCCCGGAAACTCTAGAGCATGCTGGTGGCTCGGAGTTCTTTTCTCAGACGTTTAGCTCAATTGAGAGTGTTAACGAGATCCGTGCGTCGTTTGCAAGAACAGGCAACTACTACATTGAAGAGAATAATGGTGGCGAATTTGGCTATTTATATTCATCAATCAGTGGTGCAAGCGAGTTTATTTCTCCGATGTCACAAGATAATAGGAAGCTTCTTTCGGAAGTGGTGGATGCATTGACAATGGATGAGAACATCGTAGAAAGTGTTCAGTCTTTGCGTAGCAACGCAAAGCCAAATTTTTATGGGTACAGCACGTTAGGTGTGGGAGCTTTAGAAGAAGCGGTTCTGTCTAATACTGAGTACCGATTAATTCATAAGATTTAGAACTTCTTATTTTTTCTCTAGTCTCTTTGGAGGCTGATTTTCAATGAGTGATTTCGAAATGGCAAATATTGAATTTGAAGCTTTTCTAGATAAGCTGAAAGTAAATAAAAGAGTGATTGTCCAAGCTCATGACTTCCCAGACCATGATGCATTGTCTTCGGCGTACGCTCTGGCTTATCTATTAAAAAAGAAAGGCTTTCATCCATTTATTACCTTTCATGGTTACATCGATAGAGTGTCACTTAGGAACCTAATTGATTGGTTGGAGATTCCAATCTATGAACCAAAAGACTTGAAGCTACAACCTGACGACAAGATTATTGTTGTTGATGGCTGTATCGGTGAAAAGAACGTTACTGACGTTCCAGGTTTAGAAGTCGCAGTGATTGATCACCACCAAGTCAAAGTACCTGATTTTGTATGGTACTCAGATGTGCGAGCAAATTATGGCGCAACAGCAACCATGATGGTCGAGTATTACTGCTATTTTTCTTTGCAGATGCCACAAAAAGTTGCAACAGCACTATTGGTCGGTTTGAGCTTTGATACCGCTAACTTTACTCGGGCTGTAGGGGCGGCTGATCTAAAAGCACTGCTATACCTTCAAGAGAGGGCAGACAATGCCATGGTCAACAAGATTTGTCGTAATCAGGTCGAGTTCCACGAATTGCAACTTTTCAATTCAATGCTTACTAACTTACGCCGTGAAAAAAATGCAGCATTTGCGGTGCTTCCTGAAGGTTGTCCTAAAAATATGCTCGGTGTATTAGGTGATTTTCTATTAAGTGTTGATGAGCTTGATATCGTAGTGCTCACTGCGAAGAGTAATGAGAAAACCTTTATCTCTCTTCGTTCAGAGTGTTCCAATAACAATGTCGCCAATATAGTTAAAAGGGCACTGAACGATAAAGAGATCGGTTTTGGAGGTGGGCATTCTCACATGGCTGGTGGCATCATCAACAATCAGTTTCAACTCAATGATGACCTTGATTATGTCTATGACTTGATTCGACCGAACCTAGTACTCAGCGTTTAAACTGTTTGTTGACAATACCGGGTACCTTGAAATCAGTTTAATAAAAGTAGTGCTGTGTCTAGAGTAAACGGTACTACGTGTATCAACGGTTGATGTGCAGGCTTGAAGTGACTCGGTGCACAAGTTAGTAAGTGCAAACACGATCTTGATAAATTGGGATACATGTTCGCAGTAAATTTGTGAGACGCTTGATTCAGTGTCAGTCGAATCACAAGGAAGTTGAATGCACCACTTTAATATCCGTGCTCTCGAGTACTTAAACGCGTTATCAAAATATGGGTCGTTACGTAAAGCATCTAAGATGATGAACGTTGACCCTGCCGCGATGAGTAGAATGCTGACACAGTTAGAAGCGCAAGCGGAAATGAAAGTATGGGAGCGCAACAACCGCCAATCACTGTTAACTGAAGCGGGTAATGAACTGCTGAATTACTACCGTTCCATTGTTCGGGGAGAGGCCGCAGTACTTGCTCGACTAACCAAGCTTAAAAACCTCAAAGGAGGCAATGTCAGCATTGCCATCGGTGAAGGATTTATTACCAACTTGGTGTCAAAGCCGATGCAAACCTTCATGACTCGTTATCCTGATATCAACCTTTCTATTGAGATTGCTGGGGCATTGGACGCTGTCAAGATGTTGGAAGATCAACAGATAGATTTTGCGATAACCTATGCTTCTGTTCCACATCCTAAACTGCACTCTCACGTTGAACGCAGCCATCCGCTCGAATTGATTGCTCCGAAAGGACACTTCCTTACGATGAAAGAATCGCCTGTGGTAATGCAAGATATTCAAGACGCTTCTCTCGCCTTAATCGATAATTCGACCGGCATGGGGAGACTGGTAAAGCAGGCCGAACAAATTTCCCATCTTACCTTGCAGCCAAAACTTCAAACTAATTCGGTAACCGCACTGACTAACTTTGTTTCAGCAGGGTTGGGCGTAACCTTTATGCCCAAACTCAGCGTGATCGATGAGATCAAGTCAGGGCAGATCGAAGTGGTTGCGACCGAGTTGGAGATGCTATCGAAGGCGACGGTTAAGGTTCAATCTTTGAAAGGTCGCGCACTTACGTTACAGGCTGAAACCTTGTTGGATTTCTTACTGGAAAACGCCACTTTCTTGAGTCATGACGCTTACAATATCTAGGCATTGTAGATTTATGTAACGATCCCTCCCAAGCTCCCAAGCTCCCAAGCTCCCAAATACCGCCAATATCACAGTTCCAAACTGCCGAATTCGTTTTTAAGTCGAATTGAGTTTTTGTCAACGCTCTCTCTATTGTTAAGTCAACATGTGCGGAATAAGTTACAAACCATTAACGAAACGAGTTTTAGACTGACAGCTGTGTTCGGCTGGTTTTGGCTTTGTCGGGCATTAGGGGAAGAGAATGGAAGTTATTGTAATTGGCAGCGGTGTTATTGGATTGACCAGTGCTTGGTATCTGGCAAAAGAAGGTCACTCGGTCACGGTTATTGATCGTCAAGATAGCAGTGGCAAAGAAACCAGCTTTGCGAATGCAGGGCAAATTTCTTATGGCTATTCTTCACCATGGGCGGCGCCTGGTATCCCTTTGAAAGCGATGAAATGGTTAACCCAAGAACATGCCCCTCTTAAAGTAAAGCCTTCGCTTTCTCCTGAGTTAGTTTCTTGGGCGACGAAGATGCTCGCCAACTGCAATGAAGCCAAGTACGCACAGAACAAATCACGGATGTTGAGAGTCGCAAACTACAGCCGAGATTGTCTGACTGAGCTAAGAACCAGTGAGCAATTGGCTTATGAAGGTAGGCAGAAAGGGACGTTGCAAGTGTTTCGAAGCGAGAAGCAATTGGATTTCATTCAGCAAGATATGAAGCTGCTTAAAGAAAGTGGAATTGAGCACTCGTTGTTTGATGTTGAGCAATGCCTATCCATTGAACCAGGTTTATCAGATGTGAAAGATAAGCTGGTTGGCGGCCTGTATTTACCACATGATGAAACCGGTGATTGCCATCAGTTCTGTTTAACCTTGACTGAGAAAGCCAAGCAACTCGGTGTTAGGTTCGTGTTTGATACTGAAGTGGTAAGTTTGAATCATCAGAATCAAAACATTGAGAGTATTACTACGACTCAAGGTGAATTCAAAGCGGACGCTTACGTGGTCGCTTCAGGAAGCTATTCTCGAGACTTGTTGAAGCAAGTTGACCTGTCTATTCCTGTTTATCCAGTGAAAGGGTACTCGCTAACACTACCGATCGTGAATGCAGATAAGTCACCAACCTCTACTGTAATGGATGAAACCTACAAAGTAGCGATGACGCGTTTTGATGACCGGATTCGTATTGCAGGAACGGCAGAGCTTGCTGGTTTTGATTATCTTATTCCTGAAAAACGTAAAGCCACGATTGATATGGTGGTCAAAGATCTCTTTCCACAAGCGGGTGACTTTTCTAAGGCTGAATACTGGACTGGGCTAAGACCAATGACGCCAGATGGCACTCCTATTATCGGCAAGACTCCGATTAAGAACTTATTTACCAATACGGGCCATGGAACATTAGGTTGGACGATGGCGTGTGGTTCAGGGAAGATCTTGGCAGGCATAGTCAGTGGTTCTTCAAGTGATATCAAAACAGATGACTTGAGTATTCATCGTTATTTGTAACAACATGATGTAATGATGGTGAAAGTAACCCCATTCTTAAATTTTAGAATGGGGTTGTTTTTTCTGGGTGGGTGTCGAAAGTTATCTGGTGGTGGTTTCTAGCACATGGGTAAATCTATCCCAGGATTTTTGGTCAGCTTCTTGTTGGTAGTTGTTTGAGCCGAATACGGTAAAGGCATGTGGCGCACCACTGTAGGTGATCATTTCATGCGGAACCTTGGTTGTTTCAAGTTGAGCGGCAAGGCTGCCAAAATCTTTCATTGTAATCATAGAATCTGCTGTGCCATGGAACACGACAACCGGAGCTTTTGTCTCAGAGTAGTCTTGTCCTTTTGGTGTCGATAAACCGCCATGGAAGGTCACATAAGCTTTCGATGGGATGCCAGCACGAGCGGCTTCTAAAACGGCAGCGCCGCCAAAGCAGTAACCCATCATCACGTTGTTATCTAAGTTACCACCAAGCCTTTTCGCTTCCATTGCTCCCGCATTAAGTAGTGCACGCATTTTTTCTCTGTCTTTATACAACTCGCCTGTGTGTTGTTTTTTGTCTTTCACTTCGGTCGGGCGAATGCCTTTACCAAATAGGTCGATGGCGAACACGTTGTAACCGAGTTCGTTGAGCATCTCAGAACGTTTCTTTTCGTAATCAGTTAAGCCATCCCAATCGTGGATTAGCAGCACCAAAGGCGCTTGGTCTCTGGCCTCACTCCAATAACCTTCGTAATCCATACCATCGACTTGGTAAGTGATGTTTTCTCCTGAAATCGCAGAGAAGGGCAGTAAAACTGAAAACAGGCCGAGCGTAGTGATTGTTCGCATGCGTGATTCCTTTCGATGACAATTGATGTTCCAATCGAAAGTATAGATAACGCGATGATTCTCGCCAGATTTCTGTTTCTAACTTGAAATGTATGGCAGGGATAGCAGGTGGCTATTGCTGATGAATAGCCATCGAGAGGGAGTGCGATGGCTGTTTTGTGATGTTCTCAGCTTACCAAAACTTGAATAGCTAAACTGGGGAATAAAGGAAAACAACTACCAAGATGCGTTGGTTTTGCTAATGCTCATCTCCGGATACTTACGCTGATAGCGTGGCAACATCGATTCATTACCTAAGATGCCACCTTGATGGATATAGATGACGGTTTTGGTTGGGTTGTCTTGTTGCCATTGTTCCAAGCATTGCCACATCAAAGGGTCATAGAGCAGGTCAAATTCAATGTCGGTTTGCTCTTGTAGATCCAACCAGGTTTGATAATCCTGCTGATACAGCTTACCGAAATGGTGTTTGGTTTTGAGCGGTAAAATCTGTGGGTGATCGGATTCGCCAAGTTCATTGAATTGCTGCGTTAAATAGTCATTACCGCCAACACACGCACAGGTTAACACCGGGATGTTGTGCATTTTTAAATGCTTATGTAGATATAGAGCTGTACTGCCGGTGCCTGCTGGTAGTGCCACCACGAAATCGTGTTTGTTTTCGAAACGCGTCCAGCTGAGTATTTCCATTGCCAGTTGCTTCACGCCGTATTCAGAAAGCTGAGAGCGTCCACCTTCAGGCAATACAATGCACTGAGAATCTGGCTGTCTTATTTGCTCAATATACTCCTGCGGATGAAGCTCAGAGCCCGTCATTTTGACTGAAATAACCTTAGCGCCCAAGTCTACAGCGCCACGGTAATTGCCGATTGGACGTTCTTGTAGCCATTGAGGAAGGTGGTCAACGTAAAACTCAAGCGTCCAGCCTTTAATTTTTGCAAGTGCGGCTAGCGAGAACAATGAGTTAGCTTGAGCGGAACCGTAGCTTATTAGAGTGGTGATGTTTGGGTGATCGTCTTCCAGTAGCTTCATGAACTTTCGCGCTTTATTGCCGCAAAAGTGAGAGTGGAGTTGATCGTCACGCTTCAAGAAAAAGGTGCGGTCGTTGTATTGATGTTGAGTTACAGGGCTATTATTTAGTTTCATCGCACTTAGACAAAACGCTGACTAAGAAGCCAGCATTTTTAGTTCAAATAGGACTAACAAGTATCTAGTAGCCTGCAAGTGCTGTAAACCAACTAAATCAAGTTTTCGTAGGATATTGAGTACAGTACTACGAGTTTATTTTGTGCTGATCTAGTTGATGTTTATGTTTTTGTAGATGTTTGTTTAGATGAGGTTGAATCTGTCTGAAAGGCGATTCTGGCAATGCACCCTCCAGAGTTGCGATTGACCAACTCAAAACCCCAATGGAAGCGTTGGCACAAGTCGTCGACAATCAATAAACCTAATCCATGACCATTCGGATTGTATTGTTCCTGAAGGCCTTCACCTTGGTCTTCAATCACAATACTCTGTTCGGACAGGGTAACCGTGACAGTGCCACTATTGGTCGCTGCAATGGCATTCCTCAATAAATTGCCGACCAACATATTCATGATCGCGCTGGTGGCTTGAATAGTCGGCTCTGATTGAATGTGTAGGGATATCTCGACTAGCTTTTC
This sequence comes from Vibrio sp. NC2, assembly GCF_025195005.1. Classification (NCBI taxonomy): domain Bacteria; kingdom Pseudomonadati; phylum Pseudomonadota; class Gammaproteobacteria; order Vibrionales; family Vibrionaceae; genus Vibrio; species Vibrio sp. NC2. Next base: position 44,804 of record NZ_JANVFC010000006.1, on the reverse strand, counting down.
ATCCGCCTGTAATGAATTCTTGGAAACGATAGCTTCTAACTCTTGCTGACTAAACAAGCGCAGCGGTGCATCGTCACTGTTTCTTTCATAACGAACTAAACCGAGTAGGGCATCGACCATTTCTGACATCTGGATAATAGCTTCATCAATGCGCTCAACCTGACGAGATTGAAATTCCGTTGTTTCGCTTCTTAATAGCAATTTATTCGCACCACGAGCGACCGTTAGTGGGGTTCTTAACTCATGACTTGAATAACGAGCAAACGCTTGTTCACGTTTGATCAAGGAATTGATTTCTCTACGGTATTGATTGAGTTGGTCTGTTAACTGACGAAACTCAACAGCTGCACCTTCACTGACATCAAACTCTTCCCCTAGGTCGAGTTTGTTCGAGTTGAGTTGCTCAGATAGGGAATTGAAAGGCTCAATCAGTCGTTTGGAAAGACGAGAGAGTAAGGTACCAAAGCTAAATATCAAAATGGATAACAGCACCAACACGAACGAGATGGCGTATACCAATTCATAGGTATCAAATTCGACGCGATCTATCTCAGACATAAGGATGATCGGGTAAGTTTTACCTTCATGAGAGTATTCTCCCACATAGATCATTCGCGATTCCGGCTCGTCGCCGACTTCACCAAGGAAGTTATCCTTACCTTCTATGTAAGGTGTGTACTCTTTTGGTACAAATGAGAGGTCATTGTACGCCATGGTGAGACCGTCAATACGTATTGCGCCGCTCTCGCCAGCTTGAAAGAGTTCGACAGCATAGTTTCGGTCAATCAGGATGCGTCTTTCTCCAACCCGGTCTTCTGACATATACAACCCGGCAACAAAAACGACATAGACGAATGCAGATACAATCACGGCCATCAACCCAAAGAAAAGCGCTAGGCGGCCTGTGAGGGTTTTGGTGCTTGTCAGAACATTTGAAATCAATTCGATGGCTCCAGACGGAATCCAACTTTAGGAACGGTAATCAACATTGGGGTGTCAAAAGGCTTGTCGAGTTGATTACGCAGTTGATAGATATGGCTACGTAACACATCGTTGTTGGGTTCGTCTTCTTGCCATAGCTTGTAGGAAATATCTTCACGAGTCACTACTTCAGGTGCTTTTTGGCACAGCATCTCAAGGATGGTGTAAGTCGTTGGGTTAAGCGCGAGCAGTTTGTCTTTACGGTAGGCTTTACGGGTTTTTTGATCAATGGTGAGTTCATCAAACTGAAGCTTAGAAGAAGCCACTTTTCCTCGGTAACGACGAACAAGCGCTTTCATTCTGGCTTCCAAAATATCCAAATCAAAAGGTTTGGTTAGATAGTCATCGGCACCATGCTCAAACCCTTTTAACATATCATCGCGGCTATCTAACGCAGTCAACATCAAAATAGGTGTCGCGTTGCCTTGGTCTCGCAGTTTATTACAAACCGTGAGGCCGTCCATTCTTGGCAACATCAGATCCAATATGATGATATCAAATGAGTTTTCCAACGCGAGTTGTAAGCCGAGTTCGCCGTTGTCCGCATAATCGAGTTCCATGCCAATACACTCAAAATAATCAAACAAGACACCTGCGATTTCACGGTTATCTTCGACTAATAGAACTCGTTTCATTTTGATTCTCATACAGAAATAGACGGTAACATTATCCTGAGTGAGCGTGAAAAATATGTCAATAACATAACTTTCACTTATGGGAGGGTAGATTGGATTCAGATTAAAAAATAGAAGAACGTATTATGTCTGAACTTCATATAAGCCGCCCCAAGATATCTACATCGCAGATCAACCCTGCGGTTTCTCTGTCTATCATTGTGCCTTTTTACGATGAACAAGAGGTGTTGGAAGAGTTCCACTCTCGCCTTACCAAGGTGCTTGATAGCTTACCCATCAAGAGTGAAATCGTTTATGTCGATGATGGTAGCAAAGACAGCAGTTTGGAGTTGGTGAGTTCATTCACTTCAATCAATAGCTCAATTTCTGTTATCGGTTTAAGCCGTAATTTTGGCAAAGAATCAGCGATGAGCGCAGGCCTTGAGCACTGTCGTGGACAAGCGGTGATTTTGCTAGACGCTGACTTACAAGATCCACCTGAGTTGATTCCGCAAATGATTGCCAAGTGGCGCGAAGGTTATGACGTAGTCAATATGCAGCGTAGCCAGCGCGACGGTGAAACATGGTTTAAGAAGTTTTCAGCAGCGAGCTTTTACAAAGTAATGAACGTGGCGGCGAAGATTGATGTTCCTGAGAATGTGGGTGATTTCCGACTGTTAAGCCGAGAAGTTGTCGACCATATCAATCAGCTTCCAGAACGTAACCGCTACATGAAAGGCATTTTTTCTTGGCCGGGTTTCCGACAAGCGACGCTCCAATTTAAGCGTGATGCTCGCTTCTGTGGTGAGACCAAGTGGAACTACCTCAAATTAATCGGTTTGGCGATGGATGGGATTACCTCGTTCTCTATCCGACCTCTGCGTATTGCGACGGCCGTTGGTGGTTTAGTGGCGCTTACTGCTTTTGTGTATGGCGTCTTCATCGTATTCAAAACCATTACGTTTGGTGAGCCTATCATGGGCTACCCGTCAATGATGGTCGTGCAACTTGCCCTTGGCGGTATTCAACTCCTGAGTATTGGTTTAATGGGTGAGTACATAGGTCGTATTTTTATCGAAACCAAGAATCGCCCTCTGTATCTGATTCAGTCGGTGGTCGATACACCTGCATTAAAAACACATTTCAAATTAGAGGAGTCAGCATGAGCCTGAACAGAACGCACCTATGGTATTTGTTGGCTTTTGCACTGGTTCTAAGACTCCTATCTTTGGCGACTTATCCGTTAATGGATACTACGGAGGCGCGCTATGGAGAAATGGCTCGCTTGATGGTGGAAACCGGCAATTGGTTAACACCTCAGTTTGATTACGGCATTCCTTTTTGGGGCAAGCCACCGTTGTTCACATGGATGAGTGCTGCTGGTATTGAGCTGTTTGGTTTGAGTGAGTTTGCTGTTCGTGCACCTCACTGGTTAGCGGGAGTAGCGACAATTTTGTTAACCGCTTACATGGCGAAGCGAACTGGGCAAAGTGCGTTGGTTGCCGCGGTAGTGTTGGCGACATGCGGTATTTTCTCTATTGCCGCGGGCGCTGTGATGACAGACATAGCATTAACCTTAGCGATGACCATTGCCATGTTAGGCTTCTACTTGTGTTGGCTAGGAGGAGAGGGTTGGAAAGGTGAAGGCAGTGCGAAGACTAATCGATCTTGGGGTTATGTTGGTTTCATTGGCTTAGCACTAGGCTTGCTTGCAAAAGGGCCAGTAGCGATTGTGATCATGGGTATCGCAGTTTTCCCTTGGTTAGTATTACAACATGGCTTCTTTGGCGCTTTCAAAGTGCTTTGGCAACGCTTTCCATTGTTGTCTGGCTTGGGTGTGATGCTAGCGATTGCTTTGCCTTGGTACATCATGGCTGAAATGGCAACACCGGGCTTTATTGATTACTTTATTGTTGGCGAGCACTTTAAGCGCTTTGTTGTGAGTGGCTGGGAGGGCGATTTATACGGTTCTGCCCATGATCAAGCAAGAGGCATGATCTGGCTGTTTTGGCTTCAAGCGGCTGCGCCGTGGTCGATTGTATTACCTATATTGGCATTTGCTCGACGTAAGAAAATTGCAGAAATTAATACTGAAAATCGCGGCTTGTTTTCATTTCTTGTCTGTTGGTTGATTTCACCTCTAATTCTTTTCACTATGGCGGGCAATATTCTCCCAGCTTACGTCCTGCCAGGTATTCCGGCTCTTGGCTTGTTGATTGCTATACTCGTAGTGGAAAAAGATAAGAAGTGGTTTTCGAGCGTGGCTTTGGTTCTACCTGTGTTGCTAATGATTGCGATGGTCTACCTGAATCTCGGCAAGGCGAACGAGAAAAGTGACCGTATTATCTTCGAACAGATTACGGATTCTGCGCCAAGCTTTTACGTGGGTAAACGACCATTCTCAGGGCAGTTTTATAGTCATGGGCAAGCGAAAAAGCTACTTGATGTTGAACAGTTAGATGGTATCGACAAGTTCTATCTGATTGGTAAAAGAGCGGAAGTGGAAACCAAGATTAAAGAGAACGCATTGACGTGCATTCTAGAGCCGACGGTGAAAATAAAGCGTGCTTTATTCAGCTGTCATAGCTCAAGCATCAAGCCAAATCTATCGTTGAGTCATATTCAAAGTGGCAGCGATGTTCAGCGTTAACTCGGGGTTACGAATGTTCAACAACAAGCTTCAAACGCACAGTCAGAGGTTACAGTCCCACCACAAGGTGGTTCGATTTGCTGTGGTTGGGGTTGGAGGGTTTGTTGTTGATTGCTTAGTGTTTGCGTTACTGCATTATGCCGTTGGGCTGCCTTTGATGAGTGCACGGATAGGATCTTTCATTGCAGCCGCCACGACAACGTGGTTTGGTAATCGAGTGCTAACTTTTGACTTCAAAGGGCAGGGTAGTTGGTCAGAGAAGTTGATTCAGTGGCAAAAGTTCATGTTTTCCGCATCGATATCGGCGATACCTAATTTGCTGTGCTTTAAGCTGATGACGGAATTGCTTCCTGCATTTACTGGGGCTGTATTTATCGCAATGGCCGTTGGTATCTTGGTGGGCATGGTCACTAACTATTTGTTTAGTCATTATTGGGTCTTCACCCGTTAAGCTCTCTTGTAATCAATTAGCCAATTAAAAATATTGGTAACAGACACAAAAAAGCGCAGCTAAATAGCTGCGCTTTGTATTTTTACGATAGTGAAGTAAATCGGCTCGCGATATTAACGCTGTGTTGCGCGCTGGCGATTCTTTCCGTTACTTGCTGGTTTACCACCTTGACCATTGCCCGCTTTGTTGCGGTTTGGCTTGCCATTTCCGCCGCCATTGCCTTGCGATTGCTGACTAGCAGGGGCTTTTTTGATGAAGCCAGTCGCTGGTTTATTACCATTACCGTTCTGCTTCCCGTTGCCCTGATTGCCGTTGCTTTGGCTACCTGTTGGCTTCTTACCACCCGGTTTAGGCTTATTGCCACCAGGCTTAGAATGGTTACGTGGGCTTTCGCCGCCAAGACCCGGTTGAGCTTTACTGTGCTTAGTTGCAAAACGTTGCGAGCCGTGACGACCAGACTTACGACGCTGTGCTGGTGTTTGAGCCTCAAAATCTTCTTCTGGCACTAAGCAGTTCGCTTTGTCACCAATTAGGTGCTTTTTGCCCATGCTGATCAGTGCTTCACGGATGATCTTCCAGTTCTCAGGATCGTGGTAACGAAGCAGTGCTTTATGCAGACGACGTTGACGATCACCTTTCGGTACAGGAACATCTTCACGTTTTTTGTATTTCACGCGTTTCAGAGGGTTGGTCTCTGAGTAGTACATCGACGTCGCATTACACATTGGCGATGGGTAGAAGTTCTGTACTTGGTCACACTCGTAGTTGTGCTTTTTCAGCCACAACGCAAGGTTAAGCATGTCTTCATCTTCCGTGCCCGGGTGAGCAGAGATGAAGTAAGGAATTAGATACTGTTTCTTGCCCGCTTCAGCGCTGTACTTCTCGAACATCTCTTTGAAACGATCGTAAGTGCCCATGCCCGGTTTCATCATCAGATCCAGAGGGCCTTTTTCAGTGTGCTCTGGAGCAATCTTCAAGTAACCACCAACGTGGTGAGTCACAAGCTCACGTACGTATTCTGGAGACTCAATCGCAAGGTCATAACGAACGCCTGATGCGATCATTACTTTCTTGATGCCCGGAACCTTTCTCGCTGAGCGGTAAAGATCAATGGTGTGCTGGTGGTCTGTGTTCAGTTTTTCACAGATTTTAGGGAACACACATGATGGGCGACGACAGTTAATTTCAGCTTTAGGATCAGAACAACCTAGACGATACATGTTCGCCGTTGGGCCACCCAAGTCAGATATGGTACCGGTAAAGCCAGGTACTTTATCTTTAATGTCTTCGATTTCATCCAAGATCGATTCTTTCGAACGGTTCTGGATGATACGACCTTCGTGCTCTGTGATTGAACAGAAAGAACAACCACCAAAACAACCACGCATGATGTTAACCGAGGTTTTGATCATGTCGTATGCAGGAATTTTCGCTTTGCCATACATAGGGTGAGGAACACGCTTGTAAGCAAGGCCAAACACGTAATCCATCTCTTCAGTTGCAAGAGGAATTGGCGCTTGGTTTACCCATAGTTCGCGGTCACCGTGACGTTGAATAAGAGCGCGACCTGAATACGGGTTGGTCTCTAGATGTAGAATACGGCTAGCGTGAGCGTAAAGAATACGGTCGTTATTGAGCTTTTCGAAACCAGGGATACGAACCGCGGTTGTTTTTGCATCGTGACGAGAAGGACGAATAGTAATTGGCTGCGCCTTTACTTCTTCTTTTTCATCTTTCTTGGTATCACACTGCGTTTCTACTTCGTACGGGTTAACCGGAACGTAGGCTTTGTTCGGTTTTTCGATACGAGAAGAATCAATAATTTTGTAACCTTCAGGCGCTGCAGGCAAGTTGATAGCAGTACCGCGAATATTTGTCAGCGTTGACATATCTTCGCCGTCGGCAATTCGGTGTGCGACTTCAACCAGTGCACGCTCAGCGTTACCGAAAAGAAGAATGTCTGCTTTTGCATCAAACAATACAGAGCGACGAACTTTATCAGACCAGTAGTCGTAGTGCGCAACGCGACGTAAGCTCGCTTCAATACCACCAAGAACGATTGGTGTGCCTTTGTAAGCTTCACGACAACGTTGAGAATAAATCAGAGTTGCACGGTCAGGACGCTTACCACCTTCATTGTTTGGTGTGTAGGCATCGTCGTGACGAAGTTTGCGATCAGAGGTGTAGCGGTTGATCATGGAATCCATGTTACCCGCAGTGATGCCGAAGAATAGGTTAGGTCTACCCAGTTCCATGAAGGCATCTTTACTGTCCCACTTTGGTTGAGCAATGATGCCCACGCGGAAACCTTGAGCTTCAAGTAAACGGCCAATGATAGCCATACCAAAGCTCGGGTGATCGACATAAGCATCACCAGTTACAATAATAATGTCACAGCTATCCCATCCAAGAGCATCCATCTCCTTTCTACTGGTAGGCAAAAAGGGTGCTGTTCCGTAGCACTCGGCCCAGTATTTTTTGTGTTCGTGAATAGGAGTGATATCGCTGTACATATTTCAACCTCTGATTTTTGAGGCGGGAATTATAGCGGCATGAGCCTAGACTAGCCAGTAGAACATGCCCCTGTTAGTTCTGATGTCTTTCGCCATTTTGCAGATAATGCTGACAAAAGAACCATACAACAGCATAGTTGAAGCCTTGAATAACGTCGCTAATTTGTGATTTTGATTAGTGTTCGCAGCAGTTTTTGATATTATTCGCGAAAATAAGTCTGAATAAGTAGATCCACAATGGTCGAATCATTATTAGTACAATTTGCTCCCATGCTATTAGGAGCCCAACTGATCTTAACTTTAATCTTAGTGAAGGGTGATATTTGCCCTGGTCAACGTGGCCGTATTCACAAGATGTTACCTGCGATTGGCGTGCTTTGGCTTGCTGTTGCTTCATTAAGAATTGAAGCGTTTCTTGTCGTGTTCGCGATCTTTTATTTCTATTCTCAAGTTCAAACTAAGAAGACACGTGATTCTGGTCCTATTTGGGTGATGTACCTTGCATGTGGTTTGGCGCTGTCATACGTTGCTATTCAAGCGACGGAGCAAGCAACCACCGTCGGTATTATTACTACTTTACTGCTAGTGGCACTGTTGGGGTCTGCGTTTGGTCATTTACTGCTGACGATTGCGAGAACACGCTTACAAGCATTTCACCGTGTGCTGCCTGTTGTGGGCGTATTAACAGGCATGTTGGTGGTGTTGGCGACCGTGATTAACGTTTATTCACTGTCTGAAGCGCAATTAGAACCTGTTATTTCAACCTTGTTGTTTAGCTTTGCTTTGCTTATCTCTTCTATCGTGGTTTGGTGTTGGCATTTGCTGTTTGTCAAAACACCTGAGAAGCTGCAATTAACGATAGCATTGCTGATGTTATTAGCATCAGTGATTGGCTTAACTCCGGTTTGGGCATTGTAAGAGGCTGTCGATCTCTCGAAACTTTTAGTTGATTAAATCCGTTATAGCGAAAGAAGTGTGATCTGTTTTTAAGCATGCGGCTAGTAAGCGTTCTAAACTTAATTCTAATCGTGTGTTCGTTAGGAGTTCAGGATGGATTTAAGCAACGTCAAAGGTTTCGATAGCATTATCTTGCTCGGGATCGTCAACGAAAAGCTTCGTTTGGAATGTGATAGCTTTGAAGAGCTGGTCAGCATGTATGAAATGGATATAGAAAGTGTCGTAGGTAAGCTCGATATGCTTGGCTATCAATACGACCCACTGACTAATCAGTTCAAGTCTTATCCAAGATAAACATCGAATTGGCGTGCTATCGCTCGTGTTCAAAGAAGTATGTCCTCCAGTTGATACTGAATTGATACTGAAAAAAAGTCACAGATTATCTGTGACTTTTTTGTATCTGGCGCTTATTTTTTAAGCTTGCATCTAACGTTGAACGCAGGCTCATTTCACCTAACAATCAATACCCTTAAACGACCTCAATCCCATCTAGGTGACTCTTACTCTGCTGTCTTGCCGTGCTAAAGAAAGCCTGCAGATAACGTTTGTCTTTCTCAGAGTTTCTTACCGCCGCAAACAGTCGTCTTGAAAGTCCTTTGCCCAGTGGTTTACTGGCAATTAACCCTTGTCTTGAAAACTCGCTGATCGCCCAGTTCGGCAATGCCGCAACACCTAAACCAGCCGATACCATTTGTACCAACATTAATGTGTTATCTGCCTGTTTCCATTTCTTCGGCTCTACGCCTGCCGGTTGCAAAAAGTGCTTCACAACATCAAGACGCTGTTTTTGAACCGGATAAGAGAGCATCGTGATATCGCTAAGATCTTGTGGATCGATGCTTGGCTTTTCTGCCAAAGGTGAGTTAATGGCGGTGATCAAACGCATTTCAAAATCAAAGAGCGGTTCGTAATGGACCTCTGAACGCGGCTGAATGTCTGAGGTGATCACCAAATCGAGTTCTCCAGCCATCAATGCCGGTAGAGGCTCAAACCCGAACCCTGACGAGAAATCGAGCGTTACGCTTGGCCAAGCAACTTGGTATTCCTTCAAAGCAGGCATTAGCCATTGGAAGCATGAGTGACACTCGATCGCCATGTGCAATCGGCCATTCACATCCTCTTTCAGGCTCGCCAACTCATTCTCTGCTTTAGCAATCTTTGGCTGTATCTCATCCGCGAGCTTAAGCAAGATCTCACCCTCAGAGGTGAATTTCACTGGCCTAGTTTTTCGTAGGAAAAGCTGACCGCCAATACGCGCTTCAAGGTCTTTTAATTGATGAGAAAGCGCCGACTGAGTCAGGTGAAGAGAGGTCGCAGTGGCTGTTAACGATCCGCTGTCTCTCAAGGTGGTCAATGTTCGAAGGTGTTTAAGCTCTATCATGAGTATTCCTCATATTCCCTAAGCCAATTCAATATTTCTTAATAATCACCCTACGGTGTTTTTGGTCTTTTGTAAACGTCTAGATGTCCGGATGGATTTAATCTGTTCATCTTTGGATGATTCAAGATGAATATTATTAATAAACAAGATGAATATTTGGACGTTGTCCATAGATCGGATTAGGGCGATAGTTTAGCCATCCAGACGCCTTTTTGGGAAAGTGAAATCATCAAAGGCAGTCTGACCGGAAATTAAAATTATCGAATAAGGAACAGACTCATGACAACAACAACGCATATTCTTGGCTACCCACGCATTGGTGAAAAACGCGAACTTAAATTCACGCTCGAGAAATACTGGCGCGGTGAAATCGATCAATCTGAGCTCAAGCAACTCGGCAGCGAATTAAGAAATCGTAACTGGAATGTACAAGCTGACGCGAATCTAAGCTTTGCAACTGCGGGTGACTTCGCATGGTACGACCATGTTCTAACAACGACTCTACTTCTAGGTCATGTGCCAAAACGTCATGCTGGTGGAGCAGAAGATGAAAAAGCCTTCCCAGATCTGGATACCTTGTTCCGTGTAGGTCGCGGTCAGTCTCAAGTTCAGTCTACTTGCTGCGGTGGTACGCATACGTCTAATGATGTCACGAAAGACAGTTCGGCTGCTTCCGACATGACCAAGTGGTTCAATACCAATTACCACTACATTGTTCCTGAGTTCAGCAAAGACGATTCGTTTGAGGTGAGCTGGCCACAACTGTTCGATGAAGTGAATGAAGCGATTAAAGCCGGGCATAAGGTGAAGCCAGTCCTTCTCGGCCCACTGTCTTACTTATATCTAGGCAAAGAAGTGGAAGAGGGCTTTGACCGCTTAACTCTGTTGCCTCGCCTTCTTACTGCCTATCAAGCGATTTTGGCTAAACTAGCCAAGCTGGGTGTTGAGTGGGTTCAAATCGATGAACCTATCCTTTCTCTGGAACTTGAAAAGCAGTGGGCTGATTCATTCAAACTGGCTTATCAAGTGATTCAAGGGGACGTAAAGCTACTGCTCACTACGTACTTTGATTCGGTGACTGACACGTTAGACAAGATCGTGGAATTGCCCGTCAACGGCTTACACATCGATTTGGCTGCCGCACCGCAGCAACTCGATGAAGTGGTGAATAAGTTACCGGAAGATTGGGTACTTTCTGCGGGTGCAATCAATGGACGCAATGTTTGGCGAGCAGACTTAGCTTCTCAGCTTGAGTTACTGCAACCTGTGAAAGAAAAGCTAGGCGATAAACTATGGGTCGCAAGTTCATGTTCACTACTGCATAGCCCGGTTGACCTTGAGTTAGAAGAGACGCTTAGCGAAGAAGTGAAGAGTTGGTTTGCCTTTGCAAAACAGAAAGTGACCGAGGTGAGCTTATTGGGTGCGGCGTTAGACGGCGATCAAAGTGCCATTTTAGCGTGTGAGACTTACAGCCAACCTATTGTTGCACGCAAGAGCGCGACTCATGTGAACAAGCCTCAGGTACGAGAGCGCCTTAATACCATCACGAAAGCACTAGCAGATCGAAGTGCGCCATATGCAGAACGCGCCGCACATCAGTCTGAAGTTCTCGGCTTACCGCTATTACCAACCACAACCATTGGTTCGTTCCCACAAACAGGAGAGATCCGAGTTCAGCGCAGTGCTTACCGTACTGGTAAACTGAGCGAAGCGGAATACACCACCGCACTGAAAGGTCACATCGCGGATGCGATTAAGCGTCAAGAAGCTCTGGATTTGGATGTGCTTGTTCATGGCGAAGCTGAACGTAATGATATGGTGGAGTACTTTGCAGAAAACCTAGCAGGCTTTCAAACCACCAAGTTTGGTTGGGTACAAAGCTATGGCTCTCGCTGCGTGAAGCCAGCGATTGTGGTCGCGGATATAGAACGTGAGAAACCGATGACGGTGGAATGGTCGACCTATGCACAATCTCTGACTTCGAAGCAGATGAAAGGCATGCTGACAGGACCCGTCACTATTCTATGTTGGACATTCCCACGTGAAGACATCTCACGCAAAGAAATCACCAATCAACTGGCGTTTGCTCTGCGAGATGAAGTGTCTGATTTACAAGACGCAGGCATTAACATTATTCAAATTGATGAGCCTGCTATTCGCGAAGGTTTACCACTGAAAAAGCGGGACCACGCAGAATACCTAGAGTGGGCGGTTGATGCCTTTAAGATCTCAGCGGCGAGTGCTAAACCAGAAACTCAGATCCATACCCATATGTGTTACAGCGAGTTCAACGAGATCATTGATTCAGTAGCCGCGCTAGATGCCGATGTGATTACCATTGAGACTTCTCGCTCGAACATGGAGCTACTGAAAGCGTTTGAAGAGTTTAACTACCCGAATGCGATTGGACCGGGTGTTTATGACATTCACTCGCCAAACATTCCTTCAGAGGAGTGGATTGTGGATTTACTTAAGAAAGCGGCAGAAAGAATCCCAGCAGAACGTTTGTGGGCGAACCCAGATTGTGGATTGAAGACCCGTAACTGGGCAGAAACAGAAGCCGCACTAACTAACTTAGTTTCGGCGACTAAGACACTGCGTAAAGAGTGGGAGTCAGCTGAGGCATAATTCAATCTAAGATTTTGATTGATCCGTTAATCCACGATGAACCACAACAAAGGCCTCGCATTTGCGAGGCCTTCTGTTTTTATACTTGTTCGAATCTCGAGCTAGAAACTAGCTGCTACTTTGACACGTATCTTTACTGATCAGCTTCTCAACGATCAGTTGTCCGCGAGTGTTGCGAATCTTGATGTTGTAAGCCAAGCCCATGTCGAGGTTTGCTCTTACTTCAGAGTTGGTGCAGTAGCTATTCACACTCATGTCTACAACTTGGTTTAAAGGTTTAGCACCTTTTGCATCTTGGTTGTAGATCATCATGATTTCGATAACCGTGTTTTTTGCTAGCACGCGCATGACCGATAGCGGACCATACTCAATCGGCAAGCCTGCGGATAAAACGCCAGCGCGATGCTGCGCCATCATTTCTAGCTGTCTTTGTTTGTCTTGTTCACTTGATGAGCTGCAGCCTGCAAGCAGAACAGCGGCCAGTGAACCGATAATCCATTTTTTCACGTTAAAATACTTTCTTGAATGGTTTAACAATCACATTTTGGTAGACACCTGCAGCAATGTACGGGTCTGCGTCTGCCCATGCCTGTGCATCGTCTAAAGAATTAAATTCAGCAATCACAGTAGAACCTGTGAAGCCCGCTTCACCAGGATTATCTGAATCAATCGCTGGCATTGGACCTGCTGTCAAAAGGCGGCCTTCATCGTGAAGTGTTTGTAGGCGTTCTAGATGTTGTGGGCGAACACTTAGGCGTTTTTCTAATGAATTTTCGACGTCTTGAGAAAAAATCACGTACCACATATTGAGATATCCTTATTTTACTTCACTAAATTGAGGGCGTTTAAATTCGCTATCTTGCTAATTTACGCGAACTAATTGGTATTGGAAGAGCTAATGATAAGAAATTGTGAAATGGTGCGGGAGAGTGAGAAGGTCTTTAGCATTTTTAATCGAAATGGCTAAAGACCTTACAGTGCGATAGGGCCGTCGAAAGTACTATTTATTAATTGGGCGGGGTTTACCGCTTTCGTCTACAGCAACGTAGTTGAATGTCGCGCCACATACCTTGTAACGATCGCCGATGCCGTGATCAAGTACCGGCTTAACCCATACTTCTAGGTCGATATTCATCGAGCTACGACCAATCTTGGTGCAGTCACCATAAACACATACCACATCACCCACTGAAACTGGTTGTTTGAACTCGATACCTGATACTGAAACCGTGACTATCTTGCCGTTAGAGATCTCTTTCGCCAGTATCCCGCCAGCAAGGTCGAGCTGAGACATTATCCAACCACCGAAAATCTGGCCTGCTGCATTGGTATCAGAAGGCATCGCCAAAGTGCGAAGAAGTAAAGAACCAATCGGGTTCAAAGTTGATTGAATAGTCATTGTTGTACTCTTAATGGTATTGATTGTTTTAAATTTAAATAGATGTGTTTGCGGGACTCGCGGTGGTCGTATTTTTAACGTATTCACCGAACACAAACAATCAGTGGCCAATGATCACGAGTATCATTGGCCACTGTTAAATAGCATATTGATAATAATTGTATCAAAAAGGGGATGAGGACTCATCCCTTAGGGTTACTTCTCGTCGGTATTTTTATCCGTTAACTCTTTCTGCTGGTCTTTTTGTAGATGCTGTTCTTTCGGCAAATGCTGATCTTTTTGTAGATGCTGGTCTTTTGGCAAATGCTTATAAATATAGACACCCGTTAGCAAGGTAAATGCAAAAGTAGCGATCAGTAAGCCAAACACTTTGAAGTTTACCCAAACATCCAAGGGTAGGCTGAAAGCAACGTAAACGTTGAGAATGGCACATAGAGTAAAGAACAAAGTCCAAGCCCAGTTGATCTTGCTCCATACCGCTTCAGGAAGTGTGATCTCTTTACCCAGCATGCCTTTAATCGCTGACTTGCCCATTAGGTGACTGACGGTCAGGCCGATAGCGAACAATGCATAAACGATGGTTACTTTCCATTTAATGAAGTTGTCATCGTGCAAGAAAATGGTCATGCCACCAAATACGGCAACCATCAGAAATGTGATGATCTGCATTTTCTCTACTTTCTTGTAGATGACGTATGTCAAAACGATTTGTACTGCGGAAGCAACAATCAATGCACCTGTAGCCGTGTAGATGTCATACATCTTATACAGCGCAAAGAAAATAATGAGAGGAATGAAATCAAGGATTTGCTTCATGTGGCACTGACTGTCCAGTTAGTTGAGTTGCAGACAGTCTAACGAAAACTGTCTCGATGCTAAATAGCCCGAGACAATTGGGTGCTAATTAATTCCATGTAAATGCTTTATCTAGTCGGATCTTTTCATCATCGAGTTGGATAACGTTATCGCATTGATGTGGTTTGGTAGCGAGGTATTAGCTTCTTGATATCTTCAAGGTAACCCTCGCTCATTAAGCTGTCTAAGGTGTTTTCGAGCTCTTGCTCACTCATGGCAAAACACGTCGATTTGCCTGTCGTTAGGTCGAGATACTCGTGATATTCACGCTCTGTGAAGTGGCCAATTCTGTCCATTAATAAGGTTTTAATTCCATGGTGAATCAAGCCGTAATACGTATGTCTTTGTAAGGTCATAGCCTATCCTCCGTGACAAGCTGCAGTGAAACTGTTGCAACCTGCTGTATATTGGTTGGGTTATCTATGACAAAGCAATTCGAATGCCATTTTCTCTAATTGAACGGAACATTTTCCCTACCAAATAGAATTGAACTTCTTTTCAAATAGTTAAAGCAAGGTACGTTCTGTTCTCAGACAACCAATACGTAACAGACATAGAATAGTTTCATTTTGAGAACGATGAAATTCTCATTATGACGCTCTACTGCCATTTATAGTGTGCTTCTATCTACGATGATTGCCGCTAATCGACAAGCCAATCAACCAGCGTAGATAAGGATGTATTTTGTCGATTCTTAGGCTGCAGCAAGAAGTAACCATTTCCAGAAAAGACACTGCCTTCACTCACTTTCACCAACCTGCCCAAATCAATATCTTGCTTAGCCAGCGTGATGTCGCCTATGGCAATGCCAAACCCTTGAATGGCTGCGTTCATCGCTTGATCAAGTGTCGCGAATTGTTGGTTGTTCTTACTTGAAAGGTCATGACTTCCTATGTGCTCTAACCAAAGTCGCCAATCACTTTGCTCATTGTTGGCGTGTAACCAAGTGTATTGAGCGAGCTTGTGTGGCTTGATGATAGTAGAAGCGCTACTTACAAGATGGCCCTGAGTAATGCTTTGCGCCTGGCAGACCGGAGCCAGCTGCTCGTTGAACAATAACTGGCTCACAATCGATTGTTGGTTTGGCTTCTTTCCATAGGTAATTACGGCGTCAAACGGGTCAAAGCTTGGTTCAAAAACGTGCTTGATGGTCGACGTGAGCTCGACATCAATTTCAGGGTAGGCTTGCTGAAAAGACATCAATTTGGGTAGCAGCCAAGAGGTAATACAGCTGGGGGCGTTGAGTTTGATCTTAGAGGGAGAACTTGCCACTTGATTGAGAGCCGATTGCAGTTGATGAATCGTTCCTTGTATCAGGGGAACCAGCTCTTCTCCTTTCGGCGTTAAAGACAATCCTCGAGCATGTCGATAGAAGAGATCACAGCCAAGGCTTTCTTCAAACGACAATATCTGACGACTTACTGCACCTTGCGTAACATTGAGCTCATGTGCCGCGCGCGTAAAGTTGAGATGTCTTGCCGTCGACAAGAACGCGAGCAAGGTTTTGGTTGAAGGAAGTGTGCGATTCATATCTTTACCTATGACTTTTTATCATGGCTATTATGTGATTATTTCGATTCATTTATCAATAGTGTTCTGTTTGAATGTAAATACTTAATCATCATTTGTGATTCAATATGTGTATAAGTCACATTTTTTGAATATGAAGGCAGTGGTGAAGACATTGTGATTTTGTGAAAGGGATAGCTTCTTGACATCTTTTATCGATAGTTTAGTACCTCAGGCTGTAAAAAAATTAATACCTTATCAATCAGCAAGAAGAATTGGTGGTGATGGACGTGTCTGGTTAAACGCGAACGAATTGGAAAGCTCGCTGTTTCAAGGAGAAGCAAGCCACAATAGATACCCAGATTTTTTACCGCAAGATATTGCTAAGGCTTATCAAGCGTATTGCGGAACTGATGCTGCGACTGTTGCCGTTCGTGGAGCAGATGAAGCGATAGATTTACTGATCAGAACATTCTGTAAGCCAGCGAGTGACAATATACTTATTTGTTCACCAACGTATGCAATGTATGAGTTTTGCGCAGATGCATTGGCGATTAATACCTTGGATTCTCCATTGCAGCAAGACTTCAGCCTTAACGTCGCTGATATTGTGAATAAGGCAGAACTGACTAATATCGTGTTTCTTTGCTCGCCAAACAACCCAACGGGTAATGTGATTCCCAAATCGGATTTGATTCAGGTACTGGAAGGCACGATTGGAAAATCTCTAGTGGTAGTCGATGAAGCGTATATCGAGTTTGAACCACAAACGTCAGCGGTGAGCCTTATTGAGCGTTATCCGCATTTGGTAGTGATTCGCACCTTGTCTAAGGCGTTTGGACTGGCTGCGGTTCGATGTGGCTTTATCTTAGCGAGTCAAAATGTGATGCAGTATGTCGCTAAATTAATTCCACCGTATCCGATGCCGGATTGCTCATCTCAAATCGTGTTAGACGCTTTGTCTGATGAACGAGTCTCAGTGATGCAAGACGCCACACAAAAGCTGGTCGAACTACGTAACTGGTTTGCTTGTGAGTTAACGCAGTTTGATTTCATCGAGTCTGTTTACCCTTCATCGACGAACTTTATTTTGCTGCGTCAAAAACCAGGGCATCAAGTGTTCAGTGTATTGGCGAAGGATGGCATTGTGACAAGGAATCAAAACCATGAACCTGCTTTGCGTAACTGTGTTCGAATCAGTATTGGTAGCCAAGAGAGCATGTTAGAAGTGATAACGTCACTAACACGCTACCAAATCGAGCTACAACAGACTCAACAAGATCAGCAAAAACGACAGCATCAACAATCTCAACATAAAGAAACTCAATCTCAACTCGATAAAGATCATATCTAGGATGGCAATGATGAAAAAGATAATACTAGGACTCGCTTGTGCGGCCGCTTTACTTGGTACAACGGTACAGGCGAAAGAAATCCGTTTGGCGTCGGACTTTACGTATCCGCCATTCAACTATAAAAACAGTGACGGTGTGCCTGTCGGGTTTGATATTGAGATAGCTGATGCCTTGTGTGAGCAAGCCAAACTCGATTGCACTTGGGTTTCACAAAGTTGGGATTCGTTAATTCCAAGCTTATTGGCAAGAAAGTCAGACGTGATCATGGCGTCGATGCGTATTACCGAAGAGCGTAAGCGCAAGATTTTGTTCACCGATAAGTACTACCAAACGCCAGCCGTGTTTGTTGCTGCTAAAAGCGCCGAGTTCAGCGTCGATGAGGCAGGCTTAGCAGGTAAAACCATCGGTGTTCAGCAAGGCACGATTCACGATCGCTACGTAACAGACAAGTTTGGCGATGTGGCAAACATTAAACGCTATACCGGCCAAGATGAAGTTTATCTGGATCTCCAAAACGGTCGTCTAGATCTAACCTTCGGCAACTCAGATCAACTGTCATTGGCTTTCTTAGACAAGAAAGAAGGCGAGGGCTTTGAATTCAAAGGCAAAGCAGTGACCGACAAAGCCTACATTGGCGAAGGTACGGCGTTAGCACTAAGAAAGCAGGATTCAAAACTGGCGAAACAATTCAATGCCGCGATTGAAGAGATCAGAGCGAACGGTACTTACGACAAGATCGCTGCTAAGTACTTCACGTTTGATATTTATGGCGCTGATTTGTAATTCGTTTAACGCCTAAAAACTAGAACACCAAAAACAAAAATCCGAGGGCTGTGAAGCTCTCGGATTTTTGTTACAAATAATTCGCCTTAGTAAGATTCCCACCGTTGTCTTTATCCCTGCTTATCCACTCTTGTTCCATACGCTCAGCCTGAAACCTTACCTCTACCACCTCAGAAATCGCAGTTCACGACTCGCTTTTTCAATCGATGAGACCTTCTTTGTCCGTGCCTAATTACTGATTTTAAGATCTTAAAATAACACAAACTTGCGCGTAATTTTTGCTAATAGACTGTTCTAAAAGCAGTTGAAAGCGATCGGAATTCCCCAAAAATCCGAAGTTAGACTGCTTAATGGTCTAATTGGTGCCAAATATGATTGGTATCACAATCAATTCAGCTCTCTGGCAAATAGATGAACCTTAGCTCACAAAATATACATATAGTATTGTAATACAAAATATATGGAGGTAAGAATATTGTAATGAAACGTTACGGTCATGAGCAGTATGCAATAGAACGTTAGATTTCAAGCTCAGCTAGAACGTGTCATATAAAAACTGTACCTCTTACAAAATGGATTCTGGAGAAGAACATGAAAAAACACCTACTGACGATTGCAGCGGCGTCAATTCTGATGGCATTTGGCGCTCAAGCAAAAACTTTGACCTTAGGGCATGCAATGTCATTAGAAAGCGCAGCTCACCAAGGCATGGTGATCATGGCTGATAAAGTGAAAGAAAAATCGAATGGTGACCTTACGATTAAGATCTTTCCAAACGGTCAATTAGGCTCTGAACGTGACCAAGCGGAGCAAGTTGTTACTGGCGCGATTGATATGGCCAAAATCAATGGTGGGCTAGCCGAATCTTTTGAACCAACGTTTAAAGTTAATGCACTGCCTTTCTTATTCCGTGACGTTCCACATATGAGAACCTTCATGCGAAGTGAAGCAGCACAAGAGATGTTGCTTTCAAGTCAAGGTAAAGGCTTCATCGGTCTTACGTTCTATGACTCAGGCACACGTAGCTTCTACGCTAAAAAAGCCATTAACTCACCGGCTGATCTCGCTGGTATGAAAGTTCGAGTTCCGGGTTCTCCAACGATGATGGAAATGGTTAATCTATTAGGTGGTAAAGCAACGCCTGTACCTTTCAATGAGGTATACACGGCGCTGCAACAAGGCGTAATTGACGGTGCTGAAAATAATATTTCTAGCTTAGTTGAAATGAAACACAGCGAAGTTGCCAAATTTTACTCTATGGACCAGCACATGATGACACCTGACGTGATCATCATTTCAGAATACAAATGGGGTTCATTAACGGCAGAAGAGCAAAAAATCTTAAAAGAAGCTGCTGCTGAGTCTCTTGAAGAGCAGATCAAAATCTGGGACGCAACAGATGACATGAACAAAGAGAAAGGAATGAAAGAAGGCGTAACGTTTGTTGAAGTTGATAAAGCCCCTTTCCGTGCAGCTGTTAAACCTATGATTGATGAGGCGAAAAAAGATCCAAAACTAGCTCCATTCATTGAAAAAATTGAAGCTCTTTAATCAGTCTTAGTGAAAATATAATTTTGCCTTGGCTTTGCTAAGGCAAAATTTTTTGAGGTATCACACCATGTTAGCAACTTTCAGAAACCTACTTGATAGGCTGATTCTTTTTGTCTCTTCTTTTGCACTCATGTTACTTGTCGTTACTGTCACTTGGCAGGTCTTTAGTCGTTATGTTTTGAATGATCCAAGTAACTGGACTGATGAACTTGCCCGTTATGCGATGGTATGGCTTGGCTTATTAGGGGCAAGCTACTTATTCGGTATCAAAGGACACTTAGCAATAACGTTATTGGATGGTTATCTTAAGGGTAAAGCACATATCGCATTACATGTACTCATCAATATCATTTCTGGCGCATTTGTATTTCTAGCAATGCTTCAAGGTGGCATCGCCCTAATGGGAAGAACCACACAACAACTCTCTCCAGCACTGCAATTACCGATGTCGACGGTGTATTCAATATTGCCGATTTCAGCCGTTATTATCCTCATCTATTTGGTCATGAATACGTTTGATCTTTTTTGTGAACCCAACAAAAAGTAAGTTTTAAAAGGACTCTATATTATGGATTTGTCCATTGGTGTTTGGCTGCTAGGCCTATTCTTATTCATGATCGCGATTAGCATGCCGATTGCGATTGCAATTGCCATGTCATCTTTAACGATCATGTATTTCATCTTACCGTTTGAAGTCGCCAGTATTACTGCGGGTCAAAAAATCATTACCGGTATCGATAGTTTCAGTTTATTAGCCATCCCTTTCTTTATCCTCGCTGGGAATATAATGAATGTGGGTGGCATCGCGAGTCGACTTATCAACCTTGCAAAGCTCTTGGTTGGTTGGATTCCGGGCTCACTTTTTCACGTGAACATCTTCGCCAATATGATGTTTGGCGCCGTTTCAGGATCAGCCGTTGCAGCAGCAGCTGCGGTTGGTAAAACCTTAGGCCCTGAATTAGAAAAAGATGGCTATGATAAAAACTTAGCAACAGCAGTAAACGTTGCATCTTGCCCGGCAGGCTTACTAATACCGCCGAGTAATTCGTTGATCGTATTTTCAGTAGTATCGGGCGGAACATCCGTTGCGGCGCTGTTTATCGCAGGTTATGTCCCAGGTATTTTAATGGGTTTAAGTTGTATGGTCGTCGCCTATTTCATCGCTAAAAAGAAGGGCTACAAAACAAGTGCCAATGAAGGCTTCACAACGAAAGATGTGCTGAATATTGTTTGGCAAGCAACACCAAGCTTAGGGCTTATTGTTGTTGTTATTGGCGGTATTATTGGTGGGATTTTCACTGCAACAGAAGGGGCATGTATAGCGGTTCTATACTCTTTTATACTGTCACTCTGTTACCGAACCCTCAAATGGGCACACTTCCCGATAATTTGTAGAGAAACCGTTCAGGTTACTGGCATTATGCTGTTCTTGATTGGTGCTTCAACCATCATGTCATGGGCAATGGCGTTTACCGGTCTACCGACCATGATCAGCGATTGGATGCTCTCTATTTCAGATAATCCGATTATCATCTTTATTCTGATGAATCTGATCCTACTAATTGTGGGTATGTTTATGGACCTTACGCCAGCCGTATTGATCTTTACCCCTATCTTTATGCCGATTGCTGAGCATTTAGGCATGCATCCAATTCACTTCGCGATGATGATTATCTTCAACTTATGTATTGGTATTGCAACGCCACCCGTTGGTACGGCGCTATTTGTGGGTTGTAGTGTCAGTGGCTCCAAGATCGAAAACGTTATAAGAAGTATCATGCCGTTTTGTGCCGTATTGATCGTCACACTGTTGGCCATTACTTTTATTCCTGAAATTAGTTTGGCTCTGCCTCGTGCGTTTGGACTCATCAATTAGCCTGACAAGGGTAAGATTTACCGACTCAACATTAATCATTACCTAATAAAAAACCGCCTGTATGAAGGCGGTTTTTTTATCAATCAAAACTGAAGCTTAATATTACGCTTGCTGTTTTTGTAGCTCAGCTTCTTTCGCTTCGTCTTCGATTAGAGAATCAACGATGACTGCACATGCTGCATCACCAGTGATGTTCAGAGCAGTACGGATCATGTCGAAGATACGGTCCAGAGCGAACAATAGAGGTAGACCTTCAATAGGGATACCAGCCGCTAGAAGAACCGCAACTACTAGGAAAGAAGGACCTGGAACACCTGCTTGACCAACTGCGCCTAGAGTCGACGTTACGATGATAGCAATGTAAGCGCCCATAGACAGGTCGATGTTGAACAGCTGTGCGAAGAAGATAGCAACTAGGCCGTAGTAAATTGCGTTACCAGACATGTTGATCGTCGCACCAAGTGGCAGAACGAATGAAGCCGTAGAGTTACGAACACCAAGTTCTTTCTCTACCGTTTCCATTGTTACTGGCAGTGTCGCCATTGAAGAGGCTGTTGATAGTGCAACCGCTTGAGGTTTCTTCATTGCCACTAGGAACTTCTTAGCTGAAGTCTTAGTGAAGATTTGAATCATCAGTGGGTATGCCACAAAGCCGAAGATAAGAATCGCAGCAATGTAGACAATGAACAGCTTGAACACGACCATAAGTGCGCCAAAACCGAATGTACCGACTGCTTCTGCCATTAGGCCAAATACGCCAAGTGGTGCAATGATCATAACCTTGTTGATCATCCAAACCATAGCGTCAACAATCGCGTTTACGCCATTGATGATTGGGTCGCGCTTTTCTTTCGCTTGTTTAGAAATCGCAATACCGAAGAATAAGCAGAAAACGAGAATTTGCAGAATGTTAGCTTCGTTCAGTGATTGGAAAACGTTGGTAGGGATCATGCCCGTGATGGTTGCCCAGAACGTTGGAAGTTCGCCTTTCGCAGCGTATTCAGAAGAGAACATACCTTCAACGCCAGAAACATCGATACCACGACCCGGTTCGAATACTTCACCCATTACAAGCGCTAGTGCTACAGCAAGTGCAGACGTTAGTGCAAAGTAACCCAGTGTAACCACACCAACTTTACCTGCTGATGAGCTATTACCTAGACCTGCAGCACCTGAAATTAGGGCAACTGCGACTAGAGGAATAACCAGCATCTTGATTAAGTTGATGAAGATTGCGCCCAGTGGAGCGAACATTGTTGCGCTGTCACCCATCATTGCACCGACAGCGGTACCGATGATCATTGCAATAACGACTTGAACGCCGATGTTGCTTAGTAAACTCTTTTCTTTTAACACTTCCATAACCTCTGTGCTACTAAATATAAAAATCCCAGAACTACTCACCAATGTACGATGTACCATTGGATTAATATTTCGCGACGAGTTTTACACGTATCCTTTACATTTATCAATATGAGCAGAGGTGAAAGTCTCTGAAAAACAGGTGGTCTAATGTCATTTGTTGATTTTGCACAACAATGCAATCGTTTGCCTTGGTTTTTTATTGCGATGTTATTTGTTGAATTTATAAAAGCCTTTTCTCTGGAGATTTTGTGAATGATTTGCAAGCGCTGGTATTGAAAACGTCTTGTTAACATTTTGATTTCATTTGCGAGTGTTTTTTGAACGCCTATGTTGGGGGTGAATCCACAGTTACGTGTTGTGTGAAATTTAGCCTGAACTATGCTTAAGGTATCTATTTATTACCAAGATGTTACCTCTGCGCTTTAAATAAAACGTCTATCTAGCATCTCAGTTGTAAGGAGGGGGGCTATGACTTTTATATTAAAGTACTTGTTTGCGTTTCTTCTGTTGTTCAGCTCTGTATTCGCTCAGGCCGATGATGTCTGGGTGATTGAGGTGAACGGAGGGATAGGTCCGGCGACCAGTGATTACCTCACTAGAGAAATAGAACAAGCTCACGATGAGCAAGCAAAGCTCATCATTTTGAAAATGAACACGCCTGGCGGGTTAGATTCGTCGATGCGTGACATTATTCGATCCATCACCACGTCACCGATTCCGATAGCAACTTGGGTTGGGTCAGCAGGCTCACGTGCGGCGAGTGCGGGAACCTATATTTTACTTGCTAGTCACATCGCTTCTATGGCGCCCGGAACTAATCTAGGTGCAGCAACCCCTGTGTCGCTCGGTGGGGGCAAAGCGCCTGCTAATCCGTTATCTCCTCAAGACGATGCTAATAAAGATGATAACACTTCGGCGAGTGATCAAGACGAAACCAAACAAGAGAACTCAGACCAAGTAAAAGCCACCACTGCGATGGAGAAGAAAGTCATCAATGATGCTGCGGCTTACATTGTCAGTTTGGCTAAGCTACACAACCGTAATGAAGAATGGGCAGAAAAAGCGGTAAGAGAAGCGGCGAGTTTAGACTCAGAGAACGCACTCACACTTAACGTGATTGATTTTATTGCTAGCGACCTTCAGCAATTGGTTGAACTGAGTAACGGGCGCACTGTCACCATCAACGGTGTCAGTCAGGAAGTTCAGCTCAATGAGGTGGTTTTTATCGAGCGGGAACAAGACTGGCGCTTTAGTTTGCTGTCAGTGATCACGAACCCGAACGTTGCATATATTTTGATGCTGATTGGTATCTACGGTTTGTTACTCGAATTCTATAACCCCGGCGTCGGGCTACCGGGTGTTTTGGGCGGTATCTGTCTGTTATTAGCGATGTACTCCTTACAAATGCTGCCTGTGAGTTACGCGGGCCTTGCTTTAATCCTATTGGGAATTGCTTTGATGGTCGCAGAGGCCTTTAGCCCCAGTTTTGGCATCTTCGGTTTGGGCGGCGTCGCTGCGTTTACGCTCGGCTCGATCATGTTGATGGATACCGAAGTGCCGGGTTATCAAATCGCATTGCCGTTAATTATCGGGATCAGTTTGTTCTCTGTTGCCTTTATCGTCGTAACAATATCAATGCTAGTCCGAGTGAGAAACAAACCAGTGACTACGGGGATGGAAGCGGTAGTCGGTGACACGGGCAAAGTGGTAAGCGGCTTCCCCGGTGCGGGGCATGTGCTAGTCGAAGGTGAGATCTGGCAAGCCAAATGTGCGAGTGAATTGCAAGTGGGGCAGATCATCAGAGTGACCAAGCTGACGGGGCTATCTTTATATGTTGAGGCGCTGCCCGATGATACATCATCGAAATCTAGCTAGCGCGGACTGTTAGAGTGGAATGCTAGAACAAACGTTATTGAATTATTAATTGCTTAGCCATCGTTACCATTAGGGGGCGGTTATGTTTATACACACTATAGGTATTGTCATTGTGCTCGTTATCTTGTTGATAGCCAGCATGTTCAGAGTGCTGCGCGAATATGAACGTGCAGTGGTGTTTTTCCTTGGGCGCTTTTACGGTGTTAAAGGGCCGGGGTTAATTATCATCATTCCTTTCATCCAACAAATTGTGCGAGTGGATCTACGAACTATCGTGTTGGACGTGCCGACGCAAGATTTGATCACACGCGATAACGTGTCAGTGAAGGTGAATGCCGTGGTCTATTTTCGAGTGCTGGATCCGAAGATGGCGATCAATAACGTAGAGAACTACCTCGAAGCGACCAGTCAACTGTCACAAACAACGTTGCGTTCAGTATTAGGACAGCATGAGTTGGATGAATTGCTGTCTGAGCGAGAAGAGCTCAATAGAGACTTGCAAGCGATACTGGATCAACACACCGATAACTGGGGGATTAAGATTGCCAATGTCGAGATCAAGCATGTGGATCTTGATGACAGTATGGTGCGAGCCCTTGCTAAGCAAGCCGAGGCGGAACGTTCACGTCGAGCTAAGGTGATCCATGCAACAGGGGAATTAGAAGCATCAACCAAGCTGAAAGAGGCTGCAGAGGTTCTTAATCAAGCGCCCAACGCCATTCAATTGCGATATATGCAAACACTAACAGAAGTAGCTAATGAGCGAACTTCCACAATCATATTCCCAATGCCCATCGATCTGGTCGAGAAGATAACCGACCCGATCAAAGCGACGCTCAATGAGGCAGCGATTAAGAAAGCGATGAAAGCCGATGAGTGATTGGCTCAAATGAAGAGCAATAAAAAAGGCTCCACAGTTGTGGAGCCTTTTAGTATTTGAATCGCTGGTTCTATTTAATGACCATTGATTACG
The DNA here is from genome assembly GCF_025195005.1 of Vibrio sp. NC2. NCBI lineage: Bacteria > Pseudomonadati > Pseudomonadota > Gammaproteobacteria > Vibrionales > Vibrionaceae > Vibrio > Vibrio sp. NC2. The sequence continues at coordinate 19,088 of NZ_JANVFC010000006.1, read as the reverse complement.
AGCGTCGATTATTTCTGCGTAGCCGCTTTCATTGGCGTAACAAACTCCGCAAGGGCTTTAAGCATTGCTTCTGGTTGTTCAACGTTGTTTTCAATGATTTTAACTACGGCTGAGCCTGAGATCGCACCGGCAGCGCCAGCTACAATCGCTTCTTTCACTTGTTCAGGAGCCGAGATACCGAAACCAAGCAGTGCTGGTGGCGCATCGAACTTGTTCAAGCGATCAAGCAGTGCCGTTACTGGCATGTTTGCTTTTGTTTCTGCACCCGTTACGCCTGAGCGAGAAAGTAGGTAGGTGTAGCCGCCACCTAGCTCAGATACTGATTGAAGCGTTTCATCGCTTGCTGTTGGTGGAGCAATAAAGATTGGGTGAACACCAAACTTCTTAGCTGCAGCAACAAACTCGCCACTCTCGTTAGTTGGTACATCAGCAATCAATACTGAATCGATACCTGCTTTTGCGCAGCGTTCGTAAAAATTTTCTATACCACGTGCGTAAACCAAGTTTGCGTACATCAGTAGGCCGATTGGTAACTCTGGGTATTTAGCACGAATTTGACCGATAAGATCGAAGCACACATCTGGCGTTACTTTTGAATCTAACGCGCGAATGTTTGCGCCTTGGATTGTTGGGCCATCTGCAAGCGGATCTGAGAATGGGATGCCAAGCTCAAGTGCGTCAGCACCCGCTTCAACTAGCGTTTCCATGATCTTAAGAGACTGCTCAGGGTTAGGATCGCCAACCGTTACGAATGGTACAAATGCGCCCTGATTCTTTTCAGCTAAGCGAGTGAAGAGTGATTGATAGCGATCCATTATAATGCTCCTTTCTCTTTAAGAATGTCGTGTACGGAGAAAATGTCTTTGTCACCACGACCAGATAAGTTAACCACTAATAGCTGTTCTTTCTCTGGGTCGTCGTGAGCCATTTTGACAGCGTGAGCCACAGCATGAGATGACTCGAGTGCTGCGATAATACCTTCTTTGCGTGCAATCAATTGGAACGCTTCTAGCGCTTCATCGTCGGTTACGTTGTCGTATTCAGCACGGCCAATAGCATTTAGGTGCGCGTGTTGAGGACCAACTGATGGGAAATCTAGGCCTGCAGAAACAGAGTAAGACTCTTCTACTTGGCCGTTCTCATCTTGCATCAGTGGTGCTTTCATACCGAAGAAGATACCGGTTTTACCGTGCTTAAGTGGCGCGCCGTGTTGGTCGGTATCAATACCTTTACCAGCAGGCTCTACACCGATCAGGCGAACAGACTCTTCTTCAATGAAGTCAGCGAACATACCGATAGCGTTTGAACCACCGCCGACACAAGCGATAACCGCATCTGGAAGGCGACCTTCACGAGCTAAGATTTGGTGCTTCGTTTCTTCACCAATCATGCGTTGGAAATCACGAACAATCGTTGGGAATGGGTGAGGGCCAGCCGCAGTACCCAATAGGTAGTGCGCGTCTTCATAAGTTGCAGACCAGTCACGTAGCGCTTCGTTACATGCATCTTTTAGCGTTGAAGAGCCAGAATGAACAGGGATAACCTCTGCGCCCATTAGCTTCATACGGAACACGTTCGGGCTTTGACGTTCAACGTCTTTTGCGCCCATGTAAACACGACACTTAAGGCCCAATAGAGCACAAGCTAGAGCCGTTGCAACACCATGTTGGCCTGCGCCAGTTTCAGCGATGATTTCCTGTTTACCCATACGTTTTGCTAGCAATGCTTGGCCAAGAACTTGGTTTGTCTTGTGAGCACCACCGTGAAGTAGATCTTCACGCTTTAGGTACAGTTTGGTTTTTGTACCTTTAGTCAGGTTACGCGTTAGCGTTAGTGCCGTTGGACGACCTGCGTACTCTTGCAGAAGCGTCATGAATTCACTGCGGAACTCAGGATCTGCTTGTGCATCGATAAATGCTTGTTCCAGTTGGTCTAGTGCTGGCACTAGGATCTGCGGTACGTATTGACCACCGTATTCACCAAAGTAGGCATCGAGTTTAGCCATTGTGTTATTCCTTCAATTCTATCGATGTGTATTCACACCAAGTCATTTAATCTTGCTTGAGCTTCGCAAAAGGCAAAGCTCACAAATATGTTTTTAGTTTCTGCTTTCTAATTTCTAGCGCCGAGCTTGGACTAGTAATTACGAATCGCTGCAAAAGCGCGTTGCAGTTTGTCTGCGTCTTTTTTACCTGGAGCGGATTCAACGCCTGAGTTTAGGTCTAGCCCTAAACAACCCAACTTAGCCGCTTGGTTAGCATTGTCTGGGTTTAGGCCACCCGCTAACATGATTGCGCTTTGGTTGTTGATTAGGCTCCAATCGAACGCTTGGCCTGTACCGCCAGTTTGAGAACCCACTTTAGTATCTAGCAGGTGACGAGTCACGTTGCTTTTCAGTAATTCTGGTAGCGCGCTTTTAGCGCCGTTTTCAGCACTGTAAGCAACACCGTAAGCTTTCCAAATCTCAACGTGTTCAGGTAGAGATTGTTTTAGTTCATCGACAAATGCTTGAGACTCATCACCGTGCAGTTGCACCGCAAATAAACCTAGCTCAGAAACCGTTTTCGCAACGTCAGTAACGCTATGATTTTGGAATACACCCACGTAGTTCAAAGGTGCGCCGCTCATGGTTAAACGAGCTGCTTCGATATCAACATGACGCTTAGATGCTTCAACGAAAATCAGACCACCGAATACCGCACCAGCTTGATAAGCCTTTGCTGCATCGTCAGAGTGAGTTAAACCACACACCTTGTTTTCACCGAGCGTCACTTTACGCACCGCAAGCTCTAGGTTCTTTTCAGCCATCAGAGAGCTACCGATTAGGAAGCCGTCTGCAAATGTTGAAAGGTCACGAACTTGTTGATGTGTGTAGATGCCAGACTCTGAAATCACGACTGCGTTTGGAGCCAGTTCGCGAATCAGCGGAGCCAACTCTTTGGTACGGTTCAAATCAGTCGAAAGGTCACGTAGGTTACGGTTATTAATACCGATCACTTTTGCTTTTAAAGCGACAGCGCGATGAAGTTCTTCTTCGTTGCTGACTTCGGTTAGTACACCCATATTTAGCGAGTGAGCGACGTCAGCAAGCGCTTGGTACTCTTCGTCATTCAATACCGATAGCATCAACAAGATAGCATCAGCTGAGTAATGACGAGCTAAGTAAACTTGGTAGGTATCAACCATGAAGTCTTTACAAAGAACAGGTTGCTTAGCAATGCTGCGAACCTTTGGTAAAAACTCGAAGTCACCTTGGAAGTATTTCTCGTCTGTCAGTACTGAAATTGCGTTGGCGTGGTTGTTGTACACCGATGCAATGTAGTCCAAATCAAACTCGTCACGGATTAAACCTTTTGACGGAGATGCCTTCTTACATTCAGTGATGAAAACCGTTTGTTCGCCGCTCAGTGCATCATAAAAGCTGCGGTCTGTTGCGGTTAACGCTGCTTTAAACTCGTCCAATGGTTGAGTTTGCTTACGCGCTTCAACCCATTGGTATTTGTCACGAACGATTTTTGCTAATACTTCCGCCATTTCAGCTTCTTTGACTGAAACGTGGGTCGACAGTTTATCGGTAGTCTGTGTCATGTTCTTTGTCTCGTCGTTCGTTAGGCGTGTGCAGCAAGCTTTTGTACAAGCTCGTACGCTTTGCCAGAGTTCATCGCGTCAATCGCTTGCTGTGTGTTGGCTTTTAGATCTTCGTGACCAAATAGACGCATCAGCAGAGCAACGTTGACTGCCACAGCGCCAACTTGAGCATCAGTACCTTTACCTGTCAGGATATCGGTTGTGATGGCTTTGTTCTCTTCTGGTTCGCCGCCCTTGATTGCTTCAAGAGGGTGAGTGTTCAGGCCAAAGTCAGCCGGTGTCACTGTGTACTCGTGAATTTTGCCATCTTTAATTTCAGCAACGATTGTCTCGCCATGAATAGCCACTTCATCAAGGCCACTACCGTGCACAACGGCAGCACGCTTCATACCCATTTGCAGCATGGTTTCCGCGATAGGGCGGACGAGCTCTTTGCTGTAAACACCCATTAACTCGATATTAGGGCGAGCAGGGTTAATCAGTGGACCAAGGATGTTGAAGATAGTGCGCGTTTTCATCGTCTGACGAACAGGCATCGCGTGACGTACACCGACGTGATATTGCGGAGCAAATAGGAATGCTACGCCAAGCTCGTCGACTGCAGTACGAGTGTCTTCTGCTGTCATCGCTAGGTTAATACCGAACGAATCCAGTAGGTCAGAAGAGCCTGATTTGCTCGATACGCTGCGGTTGCCGTGCTTAGCTATTTTTAAACCACACGCTGCTGCTACAAATGCAGAAGTTGTAGAAATGTTGATGGTGTCATGACCGTCGCCACCTGTACCTACGATGTCTGCGAAATCGTAATCAGGACGTGGGAACGGGTTTGCATTGGCAAGCAGTGCTTTTGCTGCGCCAGCGATCTCATCGGGCGTTTCGCCTTTGATTTTTAGTGCAGTTAGCGCAGAAGCCATCAAAATTGGGTCTAGTTCGCCCTTGATGATCACATCAAACAGTTGTTGGCTTTCTTCTTGAGTAAGAGACTGTTGTTCGTAAAGTTTATTAATCTGTTCCATGATCGTTTCCTAGTTAGTCTTTTTATCAAGAGTAGAGCTTTTCTCTAGATGAAGAGGTTTCTCAAGAGCCCATTCGATAGCGTTCGCTAGAAGCGTTGCACCGTAGGTCGTCATAATCGATTCAGGGTGGAATTGGAATCCACAAACCTTGTCTTGTTCTTGAACTACAGACATTACTAAATCATCGACTTCAGCGGTCACTGTTAGGCTATCGGATACATGCGTTGCCACTAAAGAGTGGTAGCGAGCGATAGCCAGCGGCGAAGGTAAGCCTTGGTAAGTCGCATGGTTTTGGTGTTCCATCATCGACACCTTACCATGAATGATTTCGCCAGCGCCTGCAACGGTGCCGCCGTAGGCTTCAACAATCGCTTGGTGGCCTAAGCAAATACCAATCATTGGCACTTTGCCTTTTAGCAGCTGAATTAGCTCAGGCATGCAGCCCGCATCCGCTGGAGCGCCAGGGCCTGGTGAAAGCAGTGCAACAGGGTTGTCTAGTTCGTTGATCGCCGCTTCAACTACCTTTGCTGGAATGTTGTTACGGTAAATTTTCACGCTGTGACCCAACGAACGGAACTGGTCTACAAGGTTGTAAGTGAACGAGTCGAAGTTATCGATGAATACAATATCAGCCATGATTACGACTCCTTCTTAGTTGTTAGGTTTTTAGTATGAGCAGCTTGAATCGCAGAGATAACCGCTTGTGCTTTGCCGCGAGTTTCATCGGCTTCTGCTTGTGGGTCTGAGTCGAACACCACGCCCGCGCCCGCTTGTACTTGTGCGACGCCATCTTCAACGTAAGCAGAGCGAATTACGATACAAGTATCTAAAGTGCCTTCACCGGTTAGATAACCGACTGCACCACCGTAGCTACCACGACGCGTCTTTTCTACGTCACGAATAAGCTGCATTGCGCGGATTTTTGGTGCGCCCGTTAGCGTGCCCATGTTCATACAAGCTTGGTAAGCGTGCAGAGCATCTAAGTCTTCACGTAGCTGACCAACAACACGAGAAACCAAGTGCATTACATGACTGTAGCGATCCACTTTCAGCAAGTCTGCTACGTGGCGAGTGCCGGCTTCCGCAATACGAGCCACATCGTTACGTGCTAGGTCAACAAGCATCATGTGCTCAGCGTTTTCTTTCTTGTCGGTACGCAGTTCAAGCTCAATACGGCTGTCTAGGTCGAAATCGATTTGGCCATTTGGGCGCTTACCGCGGCGACGAGTACCAGCAATTGGGTAAATCTCGATTTGGTTGGTTTCGGTTTCGTATTTCAGAGCACTTTCTGGAGAAGCACCAAACAGAGTAAATAGCTCGTCTTGCATATAGAACATGTAAGGGCTTGGATTACTTTGCTTGAGCTCTTTATAAGCCGCCAGTGGAGCAGGGCAAGGCAGAGTGAAGCGGCGTGAAGGTACAACTTGGAATACATCGCCTTTAACTACGTACTCTTTTAAGTCACGAACCGTTTGGCAGAAGTCTTCATCTGAAACGCTTGGTACAGCGTCAACATTGTCGAGCGGCGTTACTTCTGTGATGGCTTTCAATGACTGACATTGTGTCTGAATGTCAGCTAGACGCTCAGTTAATTGTGTTCTGATGTTTTCATCTTGAGTGAACAAGCTGGCGTGGAGCAGACCTTCGTTCTCTTGGTGATCGAAACGCAATAGTGTTTCCGCAACGTAGAAAACAAAGTCAGGGCAGTTGTTGGTCGCTTCTGCATCGCCTAGCGGTTCAAAGTTCGCCACGATGTCGTAAGCGAATAGGCCCGCCATGAATAACGCGTGCTTGTTATCAGCGTCTTGCTCAAAGCTGTGTTGAACCAAACGCAGTGCATCGAATGAAGAAGCTTCTCTTAAACGTGAATCTTCGTCTAATTCGTTGCTTGGCTCGACAAAAGTCAGCGTCAAAACGTTATCGGTAAGGTCAGATTCAATTTCTGCTTTAACGTTTTGAGTTAGATGTTCGATAAGCGCTTGACCATTTTCAGTCAATGCTTGGAAGGTTACTTCATGTCCGCGACATACGATGCGAACAGCAGAGTCGATAAGGAGTAGGCTTGTCAGGTTCTGTTTAGATTCAATCTCAGCAGATTCCAGCAACAGACTGTCTGTTTTGTTTTCACACAAAGTATGAAAAACGCTGGTTGGATCTTGCGAGTAAGGAACTGAAGAATTGATGACCTCAATGGTTCCCAGCTTTTTGATTTCAATGGCCTTGTTCACAAGACCTCCTTTATGATTCTTTAAATTTCCTGCCGTACATAGTCGCATAAAGATACCTTTCACCCAATCTAGAATATGGTCAATTCGATGATTTGTTAGTCAGTTGAATGTGAGATGTTCGACAAATTAAAAAGCCCGCTATTAAAGCGGGCTTAGTGATAACTTTTTTATAAACAAACTGTTTAACTAGAAGTACACGTTAGCCCACCAAGAACTTGTCCAAGTGCGCCACCAATTAAGCTCTGAACTTGCTTCTACTGAAGAAAGTTCTAAAACTTTATCTTTATGGTTTTGGTTAAATTCTTGTAACATGGTGAACCTATCAAATGTGATACTTCGTATTTGTGTACTAGTTAACTAGTTTTGCGCTTGCAGGTCAAGTGTGTTGACACAAATATAACGATAAAAATTGAAAACAATGAAAAAGAATATATGAGAATTGATCTACATAGTCATACAACAGCCTCAGATGGCCGACTTACTCCACCTGAACTGATTGACCGAGCGCTAGGCTTTAACATCGAAGCGTTAGCGATTACAGATCATGATACGACTGATGGGCTTGCTGAAGCACGCAGCTATATTGCTGATAACAACCTTCCTATCCAGTTGATCAACGGCATTGAGATTTCGACCGTTTGGCAAAACAAAGATATCCATATTGTTGGGTTAAATGTTGATCCGGAGTCACCAGAGCTAAAAGCGTTAATTGAACAACAGAAGCAACACCGTGTCGGGCGTGCAGAGATGATTGCTCAACGTCTTGAGAAAGCGACTCGTGAAGGCTTGCTAGAAGAAGTTAAATTGATTGCTGGTGATGCGCCTATCACTCGTGCTCACTTTGCTAAGTGGTTAGTCGATAACGGCTACGCAAAAACCATGCAGCAGGTGTTTAAAAAGTTTCTGACTCGCAATAACCCAGGTTATGTGCCGCCAACGTGGTGTTCAATGAGTGATGCTGTCACGGCTATTCATGCTGCTGGTGGTCAAGCCGTATTAGCTCACCCCGGCCGATATGGCTTAACAGCGAAGTGGGTTAAGCGTCTGTTAGCTGCATTTGTTGAAGCAAAAGGTGACGCTATGGAAGTCGCTCAGCCTCAGCAAGCGCAACAAGAAAGACGCACACTTGCGGATTATGCTATACAATACAAACTATTAGCCTCCCAAGGCAGTGACTTCCATTACCCATCCCCATGGATGGAGCTTGGACGTAATCTCTGGCTACCTTCTGGGGTCGAAGAAGTATGGAAAGATTGGGAGTTTCAAACGGTTTCACCAACTGATACCGATGACAGTATTTAGGTGAACCAGCTCCTTCTGATGATAGAGTCGAGAGATTCGATAACGAGGATCAACAATGAGCCAGTTTTTTTATGTACACCCGGATAACCCACAAGCGCGCTTAATTACTCAAGCGGTTGCGATTATTCGCAATGGCGGCGTTGTGGTTTATCCAACAGATTCCGGTTATGCGCTGGGCTGTCAGCTTGAAAACAAACAAGCACTTGAACGCATCTGTAAAATTCGTCGAATCGATGATAAGCACAATTTCACGTTGTTATGCCGTGATCTTTCTGAATTGTCACTGTATGCACGAGTTGATAACGTGGCTTTCCGTTTACTTAAGGCACACACGCCCGGTGCTTATACGTTTATCTTCAAAGCAACCAAAGAAGTGCCAAAGCGTTTGATGAACGCTAAGCGTAAAACGATTGGTATTCGTGTCCCAGACAACAAGATTGCACTTGACCTGTTGGAAGCGATGGGCGAGCCATTGATGTCGACGTCTCTGATTCTTCCGGGTAACGAGACAACTGAATCGGATCCAGAAGAAATTCGCGACAGCCTAGAGCATGCGGTTGATGTCATTTTGAATGGCGGCTACTTAGGTGAGCAACCGACTACGGTTATTGACTTCAGTGACGATGATGCCGTTGTTTTACGTCGTGGCGCCGGCGATCCAGCGCCGTTTGAATAATAGCGTTACTGATTAACAGTCTGTAACGAAACAGCAAACCTGCCAGAGTAAATAACAAGTGCTTTTTGGCAGGTTATTTGCGATAATACGCGACCGCGATTTGGTCGCGAAAAATTCATTCGACGTCTGTGAAGACGACAATTAGGTAGAAAAGAGTAAATGAGCGAAAAATTACAGAAGGTTTTAGCGCGAGCTGGTCACGGTTCTCGTCGTGAACTAGAAGGTTTAATTAAATCTGGTCGTGTAAGTGTTAACGGTCAAGTTGCGAAATTGGGTGAGCGTCTTGAAGACGAGAACTCAGTGATCCGTATCGATGGCCACACTATTACAGGCAAAGCCTCTGAAGAAGTGGTTTGTCGTGTACTTGCTTACTACAAACCTGAAGGTGAGCTTTGTACTCGTCATGATCCTGAAGGTCGCCGCACTGTTTTCGATCGTCTACCTAAGATCCGTGGTTCTCGTTGGATTTCAGTTGGCCGTCTTGATGCAAACACATCGGGTCTTTTGCTTTTCACTACTGATGGTGAACTTGCAAACCGCCTAATGCACCCAAGCCGTCAGGTTGAGCGTGAGTACCTAGTACGTGTGTTTGGTGAAGTGACTGAGCAAAAAGTTAAAAACGTTACTCGTGGCGTTCAACTTGAAGATGGTATGGCTCGTTTCGAAGACGTGGTTTACGCTGGCGGTGAAGGTATGAACCATACTTTCTACGTAGCGATTAACGAAGGTCGTAACCGTGAGGTTCGTCGTCTTTGGGAATCACAAGAAACAACAGTAAGCCGTCTGAAACGTGTACGTTACGGTGATATCTACCTTGATAAGAAACTGCCTCGTGGCGGTTGGAAAGAGCTAGATCTTCAAGAAGTAAACTACTTGCGTGAGCTTGTTGAACTTCAGCCAGAAAAAGAGACACTGTTGGATCTTGATCCTGCAAATACTTCTCGTAAGCGTGAGCGTTCTCGTAGCCAAAAAATTCGTCGCGCTGTTAAGCGTCACGAAGAGCGTGCAAATGCTCCTAAAGGCCGTAGCAACCAGACTAAGCGTAAGAAGCCTGCAACTCGTGGTACTACAACACCTGATTCAGGCCGTAGTGCTCCAACGACCAATGGCAAGCCTCAGGCTACCAAAAAGCCTAAACTGAACAACGGACGCCCGGCTAAACCGGCTAAGCCAAGATCACGTAAGTAATTACACCAGTAGTTGCTACAGTTCTTAAGCTTAAAGCTTAATCCAACGTTTCGAATACTAAAAAACCTGCTAACTTAGCAGGTTTTTTTTCGTCTTGAATATGGCGCAGTTCAAATCATGTGGAAGTGCTTACCAAGTAGAAACGATTAACCAGGTAGAAGTGCTTCACTAGCTAGGGTGACTAGCTATGGACTACGATTGGTATTAGGTCACTTTCAAATGATTAGAAAAGTTATCACCCTTCGCCATGCGGTCATACAAAATGACATTGACCGCAGCAGCAAGGTTCATGCAGCCATTAGTCGGAACGTAGATGGTTTCACGACAGAAGTCCGTGATCTCTTTTTTCAGAGTCCCATCTTCAGGGCCGAAGATATAAAAAGCACGAGGTGGGTGCTTATAATCAGGCAGAGGCTTAGCGCCTTCTATCAAATCAACCGCGATTGGTACGCAGCCAACTGGAATAATGTCTTTCAGGTCTTCAACACCAATTAATGGTAGCTCAAGGTGCTTTTCTTTGGTGTCGGTATGAAACTGTCGAGCGTGGTCATAACGGGTGCCAGTATAAAATACAGAGTTTGCTCCGTAGCAACCAGCCGCTCGCATTACTGAGCCAACATTTTCAGGTGTTTTGGGGTTTACTAATCCAACACAGGCATAGCCTTTGGATAGTGTATCTGTCTTTGCTTTGGTCATAATTTTGTAGAGTTGCAGTTTGGTAAAGTGATGAGGCTATGAAGTCGTAAGAAAATCAGCTCAGTACTCTGAGCTGATTTAAGAAGAGCCTAGTCGCGTTTCCACAAGATGTGACAGAACTTGTGTTCAGGGTCACGGCTGATCAGCAGACGAGCGAATACGTCATCTAAGACATCATCAGCTTCATTTACAAGACCAATGCGTACTTCAGCGTAGATCTCTTTGTCGACTTCAAAGCCAACATGTTCAACCCAATCGTCACCAGTTTCAACGAGCTCTGCAGCGCCACGATCTTCAAACTGAGCCGTGAATAGGATCACGTCTGCTGGTTCAAGGTTATCAGGAGCCATCTCTAGAAAGATGTCGTATGCAGTGTCAATTGCGTCGTCGTAAGACATAAGGTCGTTAGCTTCGGTCATAATAAATATCTTAGCTTGCGCGGTTCATGTATTTACGTTCAGCTGTGTTCACAACAACTTTGTCGCCAGTTGCAATGTACTCAGGAACTTGAACAGTAAGGCCAGTAGACAGACGAGCTGGCTTAGTACGAGCTGAAGCAGATGCACCTTTGATTGAAGGGTCTGTTTCTTCGATCACTAGCTCAACTGAAGTTGGTAGTTCAAGCGTTGCTGCAGTACCGTCGATAAGAATCGCGTACATGCCTTGAGTTTCTTCGTTGATGAACAGTAGTTCGTCTTCGATCATTTCACCGTTGAAGATGAACTGTGAGTAATCTTCGTTATCCATGAAGATGTACTCGTTGCCGTCAACGTAAGAGAACATCACTGCACGCTTAGTTACGTCGATAGTTTCAACGATTTCGTCAGCCTTGTGGCGAACTTCTGTTTTAACGCCAGTCGCTACATCGTGACCACGGAAGCGGTAAATCTTTTGACCGCCACGGCCACCTGGTGTTGTCACTTCGATATCTTTTACTAGTACTGTTTTGCCATCAACGTTGATCGCAAAACCTTTTTTAATCTCACTTGCTCTAGGCATTTTGTGTTTGTCCTTATTGGGTCTATCCGGTGATTATATCTCGTAGACGCTATAAATAGGAATAGCTTGAATCATAAAGTCACCTAAGCGATCATAGAGAGACAGTTAAATCATTATTTTATTTACCGAAACGACCTATGCAGCTACCTGTTATTGACCCAACACAGCCATTTCAACCTGAATTCCAACCTGTGGTTAACGATCTGATTACCTTTTTAAAAGGTGGGTTAGGATCCAATCTGCACAGTGTCTATGTTTATGGCAGTGTGGCACGCAAACAAGCCGTCGTCGGTCGCTCGAATCTAGATGTGGTTGTGGTTACCCATCGTCCTTTCCCAGATCAACGAACCACGCTGCTGAATACCATCAAATGGCGTTTTCAAAAGAGCTTCCCGCAGGTCACTCAAGTGGCGATTAAAACTACCTTGGTGAGCGAGATCGTTGATTTCGACAACATATTCACGTGGGGCTTTATGCTCAAGCATTTAGCTGTGTGCGTGCATGGTGAAGATTTATCGGATTGTTATGGTGATTTTGAAACAAGTTGGGAAATCGCTAAGCACTGGAATATGGATGCGGAAAACTGGTTAGCGGTGTATCGCAATAAGATCGCCCGAGCAACAACGCCAGAACAACAAGTAGGCGCGCAGATGATTATTGCCAAGAAGCTTCTACGAGCCAGTTACTCTTTGGTGATGTATCGTGACAAATATTGGTTCGATGACCCAATAGAGTGTGGTCAACAGTTCTTGAAGTATCACCCAGATAAAGACGTCGAAATCCAAAGGTTAGGTATTTTACTTTCTGGTAGACCGATTCCTAAACGTTCGGTGATAGGGATTCTTGATGGCTTTGGCGAGTGGCTGGTTAAGCAGTATCAGAAAACTGAGTTTCGAATCGGATAGAGATTCGTAACCTCCCAATGAATACTAAAAAGCAGAGCGGGCTGAGTAACACAGCACTTCTCTGCTTTTTTCGTTTTTATGTCTGGCTCGAGTATTAATAGATATCTCGAGTCTAATGTCGCCTCGAAAATAGAATAGGTCTAGAACAGGCCTAGTTGCTGCCCGCTAACTCTTTCAAAATCTAAACCAATGAAGGGCAAGATAGCCTCTGCGACCGGTTTGATTTGTTTGTCGATGTAATGTTGATAATCGATACCACTCTTCAAGTATTCCTTTGGCTCAGGACCACTCAGGGTAATCAAATATTCAATACGCCCTTTGTTTTGGTATTGAAGCGGGCGACCAAGTTTGGCATTTATCTCATCGGCCAGACGAGCTGCGCGAACCTGTGGCGGAATGTTTTTTTGATACTCGTGTAGTTTGCGGCGCAAACGCTTTTGGTACACCAGTAAATCATCGTGTTTACCAGCAGCGGTTTCATCGACAAAGTGTCTGACATAGTTCGTTGGATCTTGGTCGTGAAACACCATCTCATACAGGGTTTGTTGGAATTGCTGCGCGAGAGGTGTCCAATCGGTTCGCGCACTTTCAAGCCCTTTAAAGATGATCTTCTCTTGGTCGCCTTGATTGATCAAGCCTGCATAGCGTTTCTTCGAGCCGGTTTCTGAACCTCTAATGGTTGGCATTAGAAACTTGCGATAGTGAGTCTCGTATTCAAGTTCTAGTATTGAGGTTAGGTTGTAGGTTTCTTTTAAGTGATTCGTCCACCAATCGTTGATGTAAGCGACCAGTGCGTTTCCGATTTCATCTGCTTTTTGCTGATCGTAACTGCCGTTTAGCGATACGAAGGTTGAATCGGTATCTCCGTAAATTACTTGATAACCTTTATCCTCGATTAGAACCTTGGTTTGCTTCATGATCTCATGCCCACGCATAGTGATCGATGAGGCCAAACGGGTATCGAAGAAGCGACAACCAGAAGAGCCAAGCACACCATAAAAGGAGTTCATGATGATCTTAATCGCTTGAGAGAACGCTTTTTCGTTGTTCTTCTTTGCAACGTCACGTGCTGCCCACAGGTTTTCGATCATCTCTGGTAGAAAATGCTTAGAGCGGTGGAACTGACCGCCACGAAACCCAGCCACCGCTTGGTCTTCTTCAGAGCCTAGCTCTAACTTTAGTCCTTCTACCAGCCCCATTGGATCTATCAAGAAAGAACGAATGATCGATGGGTATAGGCTCTTAAAATCGAGTACTAAAACCGAGTCGTACAAATTGGGAATGGAATCCATCACGTAGCCACCGGGGCTGGCAATCCAGTTCTCGGGCTCTAAATTAGGCGCGACGTAACCTGCTCGGTGTATTTGAGGCATGTATAAATTAGTAAAGGCCGCAACAGAGCCACCAACACGATCCAGCTCGACACCGGTTAATCGAGAGCGCTCAATCGCGAAATCGAGTAGGTGAGTGTGTTCGAAGATGCGATTTACTAGCACGCAGTCTTGAAGGTTGTACTTGGCGAGCGAAGGCTTATCGAACTTAAACATCCGGTTTATCTCATCCATGCGGTCGTGAACGTTATGGATGTCTTTGCCTTCGCCAAGCAGCTCTTGAGATACCGATTCAAGAGACCAAGAGCGGAAGTGGTAGGTCGCTGTCTTGAGCATGTCGATGCCATCCAACACAACGCGGCCTGGGATAGTGATAAAGCCTTGCTGGTTTTGTGCAGAACTACGGAAAAAGCTTGGTTGATTGTCTCTACCGATGCTGAGCTTCACTTCGTTCCATTCTGAACGTTTGTGCAGCAGCCTAAAATCGAAATCAATGACATTCCAACCGATGATGATGTCGGGATCAAATTCAGAAAACCATCTAATCATCGCCTCGAGTAGAGCTTTCTCATTAGGGACCCATTGGACGTTTGTGTCAGCCTTTTGTGGTTCGCCGACCATGATGACTCGGCTGTCCATCGGGCTGTCTAAGCCAATGGAATAAAGCACGCCTTTTTCCGAGCATTCAATATCAAGCGAAACCACAGATAAACTGGGTAAGTAATCGCCCGCTCTGCATTTTGCATTGGAAACTCTAAGATGCTGACTTTTTTGCACGGCAGTCCCAGTGAACTCAATGCTGCCTTTGATAAAGCGTTCCATCAGATATCGATCGGCGAGTCGAATATCGCTTTCAAAGGTCTGAATTTCTTCGCTGTGAAAGGCTTGTGCTAAACCAAAGCTACTTCTCGACAGTGAGGTGTAACAAGCGGCTAAAGGGGTTTGATCGAATGTGGCTAGTTCTAGGGACTTGAATTGGCAATCAATCGACTCTTTCGCTGCGATTGCCTGACATTCTTCAACATCAGATTGAGCGACAAAAAATACAGGTTTTTCATTTTGAATCGTCAGCAGAGTTGGGCCTTGAGGGGAGCTTAACCACAAATCAATTTGGGTACGCCCTGAAAAGTCTCTCGCTTGTCTTGTGAGTACAAAGCCTTGCTGAATATCCAATGTAGTAACCTATTGAAATGGGGAATCGAATACTACCATCTAGCGGCTCTCCGCGCACAACAGGCAACCAAAATACTAACTAAATTCTAGTTAACAGAGGCAAATAACGGGACTCCATAAGCAAATAAGTGAAATTGTCGCGAATGGCTATTCAATGGTATTGAAAATATCTTTATCTTGTGTAATTTTATTGGGTGTTGTTTTAACTGGTTGATTTTTAGAAAAAGCTTGTTGTTTTAGTTAGCTTATTTGTTAATAAGTACTTGCTAAAGTTCGTGTTTCAGCACATATTCAACAGAGCTTTTTTTTAGTAATTAAGTTAAGATGTACTCAATGCTGCGATCCACTGTTCCTTTGTTCAATTGTTTCAAACAGATGAAATGACACAGTGGTTGCAGAGCCAATTAATAGTGTGGAGATACAAGTTTGATAAATGTTTTCCTTGTAGATGATCACGAGCTGGTTCGCACAGGGATACGACGTATTATTGAAGACGTCCGTGGAATGAACGTAGCAGGGGAAGCTGAAAGCGGTGAAGATGCTGCAAAATGGTGTCGTACTAATAATACTGACGTTATTTTGATGGATATGAATATGCCTGGTATTGGTGGCTTAGAAGCAACCAAGAAAATCTTGCGTTTCAACCCTGATGTTAAAATCATCGTTTTAACTGTTCATACGGAAAATCCGTTTCCAACTAAAGTGATGCAAGCTGGAGCTGCTGGTTACCTTACTAAAGGGGCAGGTCCGGATGAAATGGTAAATGCAATTCGAGTGGTTAATAGTGGCCAACGATACATTTCACCAGAAATTGCGCAGCAGATGGCTTTGAGCCAATTCTCGCCTGCGTCTGAAAATCCATTCGCAGACTTATCTGAGCGTGAACTTCAAATCATGATGATGATTACCAAAGGTCAGAAAGTGACGGATATTTCAGAACAACTCAATCTAAGTCCTAAAACAGTCAACAGTTACCGCTACCGTTTGTTCAGCAAATTGGATATCAGTGGCGATGTAGAGCTGACGCATTTAGCGATTAGACATGGAATGTTAGACACTGAGACCCTTTAACACTGAGATCGTATAGTGACCAACTTGTTTGACTCAGTGTCATTTCTCAAGACAGTAACAGAACAGCCCGGCGTTTATCGTATGTATAACGCCGAGGCTGTTGTTATTTACGTCGGTAAAGCAAAGAACCTCAAAAAACGCCTTTCCAGTTATTTCCGTAAAAAAGTCGACAGTGAAAAAACGCGCGCTTTAGTTAGCAATATCGACAAAATCGATGTCACTGTAACGCATACAGAAACAGAAGCTCTTATCCTTGAGCACAACTACATCAAGCAGTACCTACCGAAATACAACGTACTTCTTCGTGATGATAAGTCGTATCCCTATATTTTTATTAGTGGTCACAAACATCCTCGGTTGTCGATGCATCGTGGTGCTAAGAAGAAAAAGGGAGAGTACTTTGGTCCTTATCCTGATTCCGGCGCTGTGCGTGAGACGTTGCACCTAATACAGAAAATCTTTCCTGCTCGTCAGTGTGAAGATACGGTTTATGCCAACAGAACGCGCCCGTGTTTGATGTATCAGATTGGTCGTTGTGCTGCGCCTTGTGTTAGCTCAATTATCTCTGATGAAGAGTACAGCGAGCTTATCGACTACGTTCGTTTATTCCTGCAAGGGAAAGACAAGCTAGTTCTTGAGACACTCATAGACAAAATGGACAAGGCAAGCCAAGAGCTTCGCTTTGAGCAAGCTGCTGCTTTCCGTGACCAGATCCAAGCGATTCGACGCGTGCAAGAGCAACAGTACGTATCTGACGACTCAATGGAAGATATGGACGTGTTAGGTTTTGCTCAAGAAAATGGCGTGGCTTGTATTCACATCTTGATGATTCGCCAAGGAAAGGTTTTAGGCAGTAGAAGCCATTTCCCGAAAATTCCAAACAATACGGTGCGAGAGGAAGTTTTTTCGAGCTTTTTAAGCCAATACTATCTTGCACATAATGAAGCGAGAACCATACCAACTCGTCTCATCCTTAATGCTGATTTGATGGAAGATGTCACACCGATTCAAGAAGCCTTGTGTGAAGTTGCGGGTCGTAAGATTCACTTCAATACCAATCCTTCTGGAACTCGTGGTCGCTACCTTAAACTGTCTAACACCAATGCATTAACAGCCATTACCACCAAGATTAATCACAAGATGACGATCAATCAGCGCTTTAAGGAGCTTCAAGAAGTGCTGTCGATGGACGTTATCAAACGCATGGAATGTTTCGATATCAGTCACACCATGGGTGAAAGTACGATTGCATCTTGCGTGGTCTTCAATCAAGAAGGGCCAGTTAAACCGGAATACCGTCGTTACAACATCACAGGTATTACCGGTGGTGATGACTACGCTGCAATGGCTCAGGCGCTTGAGAGACGCTATTCAAAACAACTCGATGTCGACAAGATCCCAGACATCATTTTTATCGATGGCGGTAAAGGTCAGTTGAATCGTGCCCATGAGATCATTTCCAAATATTGGGATGATTGGCCGTTTCGACCAAGAATGATGGGTATTGCGAAAGGGGTAACACGTAAACCCGGTTTGGAAACCTTGGTGACCCTTGAAGGTGAAGAGTTTAATTTACCAAGTGATGCGCCAGCACTGCACCTTATCCAACATATTCGTGATGAAAGCCATAATCATGCGATTGCAGGGCATAGAGCAAAACGTGGTAAAACGCGTAGAACCAGTGCGCTTGAAGGAATTGAAGGGGTAGGGCCTAAGCGCCGTCAATCTTTGCTGAAATATATGGGTGGCTTACAAGAACTTAAGCGTGCAACTGTCGAAGAAATAGCCAAAGTACCGGGCATTAGTCATTCTTTGGCAGAAAACATTTATCAAGCATTGAAACAATAGTAAAAATCCCGCACCATTAAAGCGCAATTAATAAGAGCCCAATAATATGCGTTTGAATATACCTAACATTTTGTCCTTACTGAGACTATTTTTGATCCCAGTATTCGTTGTTGTTTTTTACCTACCTTACCAATGGGCTCCTTTTGCTGCTGCAATGGTGTTTTGGGTAGCGGGTTTTACTGACTGGCTAGATGGCATGCTGGCTCGTAAACTCGGGCAAACGTCTCGCTTCGGTGCCTTTATTGACCCTGTAGCGGATAAAGTGCTGGTTGCTACGGCTCTTATCTTGATGACTGAACATTACCATTCGATTTGGATAACTATTCCAGCGGTTACCATGATCGCTCGTGAAATTATTATCTCAGCGCTTCGTGAATGGATGGCTGAAATAGGTAAACGTGCAAGCGTTGCGGTATCTTGGGTTGGTAAAGTCAAAACCGTTTCTCAGATGTTCGCTCTTTGGGTACTGATCTGGCGATACGACGACTGGATGGTATGGGTAGGTTACATTGCGCTCTATGTTGCAACCGTTCTTACATACTGGTCAATGGCGCAATACTTGATGGCTGCCAAAGACGATTTGTTAGACGAAAAACATCATTGATGAAGAAGCGAGCTGAGGCTCGCTTTTTTGATCTTTAACCTAAGGTTAAGTTATCAATAGTGGATATCTAATGTGATATAGATCGCCTTTGAATGGCCTGTCCACAAAGTCCTTTGCACACAAAGTCAGCTATTTAGCCTGTTTCGTATGAAATCTATTCAAACGAATTAAAAATACAAAAATAATATTGACTCAATCCTCTGAATCCGTAGAATGCATCCCGTACCCAAGAGGATGGCAATAAGCGATTCGATTGGCGTTACTAAGGCGCCTTGGCAGAGTGGCTATGCAGCGGATTGCAAATCCGTGGACCTCGGTTCGACTCCGGGAGGCGCCTCCATTATCTCTTTTTCTTAGTTAATGAGAAGAGGTAAGAGTAATGAAAATGCGATACTAGCTCAGTTGGTAGAGCGCAACCTTGCCAAGGTTGAGGTCATCGGTTCGAACCCGATGTATCGCTCCA